>JASLXL010000001.1 GCA_030740335.1 SAR202 cluster bacterium
CAGCGCCAGTAGCACTGGGAGGACGAGGATGGTCTTCTTCACGTGGTCGGCGCCGTCCGACATCCCAATCGAGCGTGTGTGAGCCTGGAGGTATGGGTGTCAGATGGGATCGGGTCGGTCCTTGGCGCAGGCGCCGCAGTATGGTCGGGTCCATTATAGCATGCGCCTGCGCGAGTCTCGTGGCGCGCAGGACCCTTCGGGCGGGCCGTATTCGGACAGTGATTATCACGCCTTTCGCGCAGTGGGTTGTAACAAACCTTCGCTATCACATGAGATAGCCCGAAGCTAGCTGGCCTTGCGTAACTTACTAAGGCTGCGGAGCTCTTTCGGGGGTTCCATATGGCTACCGCGAATCGTGTAGGAGACCTCACCTACGTAGATATTTCCATGCGAGTCCACACCGATTCCGTGTGGTGCGATGAACTTGCCCGGCTCTTCACCCTCTTCCGGATGACCAATACGGGCCAACTTCTCTCCTGACGGGCTGATGATGCTGATGTTATGGCCGTGGTTCGGCGGAGTCGGGTCCGCCTGTGTCATTCCCGGCAACTCTCCGATGTAGACGTTGCCGTCTGGTCTTATCGTCAGGCCGTTGGGCATGAATATGTCGTTCCATACGTCTAGCACGTTACCGTTCGTGTCGAATACCTGCACCCTACGTGCCTCACGGTCCGCCATTATCACCCTGTCGTCGTCGTCCACTGCGACGTTATGCGGACGCAGGAACTGCCCGGGCTCGATGCCCGGCTCGCCCCACGATTTGATATAGTCGCCGTTCGCAGAGTACTTGTGGACTCGGAAGTTCCCGTATCCATCTGAGATGAATATGTCGCCGCTCTTCTTAGACACTGCCGCGTGTGTTGGTCGATTGAATGGCTCTCCCTTCCATATCTCCGACGCCTGACCTGGCGTGCCAATCGTCATGAGCAGTTCACCCTCACGGGTGAACTTTGTGATCGTATGGATGCCGTCGTCAGCGCAATAGACCGTGTCGTTCGGGCCGATTAGGATCCCGTGAGTCCTGGTGCTGAATATCCCCGCACCCGATCGCCACGCTGTAGTCGGACACCCGATTGCGTTGCACGTCGGCCACGCGGACAGCACAGCAATCGCGATCTGCGACCTCTACCCTCCGCCGACCCTCTCCCATCACCTTCTGATACTGTGAGACTGCAGTCGCAGTGGAACCAAAAGACAGCCTTGTGTAGAATGATTCATATGGTGGAATTCACCTGATTGTTCATATTCGGACGTCCATCAGCACAACATCCGCAGAGCGTGCCAATGGAATCGGAGCTACAGGCAACACTCGTCGTCAGGGGCGGTCCCAACAGCGGCGCGATAGTGGCGTTGGTCGGGGGGTCTATCACGATGGGGCGTCGGTCTGACAACGACATCGTGGTCGACGAAACGACCGTTTCCCGCCGTCATTCACTAATCATGAACACGCCCGGTGGGTATGTTGTGCGCGACCTGAACACAACCAACGGCACGTTCGTCAACCAGAACAAGCTCAATCAATCAGAACACGTGCTGCGCCACGGCGATCAGATCAAACTCGGCGGTAGCGACATCACGATCATGTTCCGTCAAGAAGGTCCTCGCACGCTGACCTTGGACACTGCATCCTCGGTGCCCGTAGAAGCAGCGCTCCCTTCGATCCCCGAACAGACCGTGCAACCCGCCGCGGCGGCCATGCTAGAGATTGTAGACGCGACACTCCTGTCGGCGTTGGGGTTGAGAAAAGGTTCGGTTGTAAGTAGATCAGAACTCCTCGAAGAGCTGTGGTCCGACGAACACGATGACGTCGGCAAGTCCCTGAAGCTGGACGAAGCAGTGGCCAGGCTCCGGTCCCAACTTGATCAAGACCCAGATAATCCGGTCAGCCTCGTTACGGTCGGCCAATTCGGATACCTTCTCGTATAGCTGGAGACGTGTCGGTCCAGGACGGAGAAATCGGTATATGGTTTCGTTGCCTCCAGGCAGCCGCCTGGGCAGATATCGCGTAGTCGAGCTGATTGGACGTGGCGGAATGGCCACCGTATTCCGAGCGCTCGATCCCAACTTGGACCGATACATTGCAGTAAAAGTCCTGCCGTCCTACTATACCGACGATCCGACGTTCGTAGAAAGGTTCGCCCAGGAAGCCCAAACGGTCGCCCGCCTGCGACATGCGAACATCCTCCAGATTTATGATTTCGGCGAGGACAAGGGTTTTACGTACATCGTCACCGAACTCGTGACAGGCGGGACCCTCCAGGACAAACTCGGAGTCGACCCGATCTCCGGCGAGGAGACCCTCCGGTTGATGGGTCCTTTGGCTGAAGGGCTGGATTACGCCCATTCGCAGGGAATCGTACATCGCGATCTCAAGCCTGCCAATGTCCTCCTGGGGGACAACGAATTCCCGATCTTGGCCGACTTCGGCCTGGCGCGCATGCTCGAAGCGTCGATGAGATTCACCCAGACCTCTCAGGCGCTGGGCACGCCAGAGTACATGTCGCCTGAGCAAGCCATGGGCGCTGACGCCGATCACCGGTCGGACCTCTACGCGTTTGGCGTGATGCTCTATCAGATGCTGGTTGGTCAAACGCCGTTTCGCGCCGACACGCCTGTCGCCACGTTGATGGCCCACGTGCACAAGGCGATGCCGCTACCGACTCTGCTCAACCCGAACATCGCACCGCGAATCGAGGCGATACTGCTGAAATCTCTTGCCAAGGACCCAGAGGACCGT
Organism: SAR202 cluster bacterium; assembly: GCA_030740335.1. Next base: position 2,738 of record JASLXL010000001.1, read on the forward strand.
TTCCAGTCGGCTAAGGACATGATCACCGCGCTCACTATGGCGGGAGGTCCGGCGGGGCCGATGTCTGATGACACAGGGTCCGTTACAATCGCCATGGACGCCGCCGGACCAGGCACTGGTATCACCGAGGAGATGACAACGCCCATCAGTCCCGAGGCGGTTTCTTTGCCAACAGCCCGCCTTGGAACCGGAGACGCCGTAGGAGGCGGTGACGTAACCGAGGCTGTCGCTGTGGGCGAATTGGCCGAAGTGCCGGCAACAGCGACGCCGAGCGGCAAAGCTCGGTTTCCGATGTGGGCGATGGCCGTGGCCGGAACGGTGGTCATCGCTGTCGTGGCCGGGAGCATTGCCCTTGCCACGATGTCCAGGTCGGACCCTGTGCCTGAAGCTCTGTCAGTAGCTTCAACTCCGGCTGCAGCTGCATCACCTGCAGTGGCGCTTGTCGCGCCGACCACCGTTCCCACACCAGAGCCAGCGGCAGTGCCGACACCAGCGGTGACTGCAGTGCCCGCGATACTTCCCATCGACATTCTATCCGCCCTTCCGGGGATCATAGACGAAGCCGAGGACAAGATTCTCACACTGCGCAAATTCGAGATTGCCCCGAACGTCAACGTCGACTTCAAGTCAAGGACCGATCTTGAAGAGATCACGAGGGGCTTCTTCCGGCGACAAGAGATACGACAGCAGGTGTTCGAGGCACAGGAACTGTACAAGGCCCTCGGCCTCATGTCGGAAGAGGACGACCTCGAAGAGATTTTGACACGAATCCAAAACCAGCAAGTACTCGCTCTGTTCGACGACCAGACCGAGAGCATCTACGTGATGTTGGACGAGGCGACGATCGGACCGAAGGGCAAACTGGCGTACGGCATGGCTTATATGGCCGCGGTCCAACAGGAGATATTCAACATCGCAGACATCCGCAACCGCACCCGTGCTGCCGGGTCGGACTATTTCAGGGCCGCCAACGCGCTGATACAGGGCGACGTGGCCCAGGTTTCGTCAGGCTACATCGCCACGGTCCTGAACAGCGACGAAGCCCGCATTGTGCGAGAACCCATATCTGACTCAGAGATGATGAAGGCACCCCGCATCGTAGTGGAGACCGTGCTGTTCCCAGTCCGGGAGGGCGCGGATTTCGTGGCCGAGCTCTTTGGCACGGACGGATGGGACGCCGTCAACGCGGCCTACAACAACCCGCCGATCTCAACGGAACAGGTACTTCACCCGGAGAGGTACCTCGAGGGCGAAGACCCACATTTGACCACTTTGCCGGACATCTCACCCGATCTGGGCCGAGGTTGGAACGAGGTGGTCTCCGACACGATGGGTGAGTTCTTGCTCAAAGCCTACCTGGAAGAGTATCTGGATTCGTCGCAGTCCGGCGACGCCACGGATGGCTGGGGTGGAGATCGGTACTCGTTGCTCAACGGCCCGCTGGGAGAGCGCCTGTTCGTCTCGATGATCCGATGGGACACGTTCCCGGACGCCGCCGAGTTCATGGACTCATACCAGGTGTTCATGGGCGTCAAATATCAGGGCGTTGACGGAGTGGTGTCGGAAGGCGACCAGTCCAGCCATCTATGGATCGCGCCCGAAGAAACCGTCTTCATGGGCCGCATCGGACCGGCGATTCTATGGATCATTGGAGAGAGCACTGCTGTTGTCGGTGACGCGCTGGATCTGCTGGCCGACGCACTGGCGGCGGATGCCCCGGCGCCAACTCCCGTCGGGGGCGGCACAAACCGACCATAGGCCTCCTCGCCGTTGATAGGATTCGCGCCAAGGTGTCGTTAATAGAGTTGTTATCGCCACACATCGTCGCAAGCGTTGCTTCGGGAGTGTGGCCGCCCAGTCGTCCTGTTTGGCGACAATCCTGTGCTCAGCGAAGTTGTGGACAGGGCAGTTGCTGTCTACGCTGAGCAATCGGTGGACTTGCCCTTTGTGGACGGCACGCCTCTTGTTGTCTCAGGCACTTCGGCCGCCTTGACCGTTAAATCGCCGAGCAAGCTGGGGAGGGGCCGCCCTCAGGCGACTGGTTGAACCCGTTGTGACGCCAATGGATTTCCCGTCCGGGTTCCCCTTGAATGACCTGATTGTGAATATCGGCCTAGCCTTCGGATGGACTGATCGTGAGCTGGCAGGAAGGATTTGCGGGAGCAATGGCGACGACTGCATACAGCGTGTTGATTCTAGCCTTGGGGGTGTCGGTGGGCAGCTTCCTGAATGTGATTGCGGACAGTCTGCCGAGCGGCCGCCCACTGTTGAATCCAGGGTCGTCTTGCGATTCATGCATGGCCCCGCTGCGGGCCGTCGATAAGATGCCTGTGCTGAGTTATATCTGGCTCCGCGGCAGGTGCCGACATTGTGGCATACTGAGGATTCCAGGCAGGTTGCCAATTGCCGAAGCGGCCACCGGCGGTTTCTATGTCCTTTTCTATTGGCGCCATGGCTTTGAGGCCGAGTTCTTCATCTTCATCGCGGCGACTTCACTGCTTGTGGTCGTCACACTGATCGACCTCACCCATCGTCTCATTCTGAACAAGATAGTCTTTCCCTCGATCCTAGCATTGCTGGCGCTCTCACCGTTCTGGGGGCAACTGGGCGATGGACGGCATTTCTTCGGCATGGCCGGCATGTTTGGTTCATTCGCTAACTCTCTGACCGCGGGAATCGGATATCTGCTATTGATCCTCGCTACCCTGCTCATCAACCCCAAGGGTATGGGGATGGGTGACGTCAAACTTGCCGGGCTCCTCGGCTTGTTGGTTGGGTTTCCGTTGGTCTTCGTTGCATTTTCGGTGACAATGATGGTCGGAGGCGGGGTCGCCGCTTACTTGTTGTTAGCGAGAGGAATGGGTAGACATGATACCATCCCCTACGGTCCGTTCATGGTGCTGGGAGCAATCGTTGCCCTACTAGTGGGGGCGGATATCTGGGGTTGGTACTCCGACTTCGCCCTGAGTTTTGGCAGCTCGTCGTAATCAAGAAACGCAGGTCCGAACTCAGAGTGCCAGTTGCTTTTCAGCCATGGCTTTGGTGCGGCAACCGAGCGTCTGATATCAGGTGTCAGGCACGCGCAGCCGGGCCGGGTGACGTCTTTGACCACCTGAATAGGTTGGCGTTCCTGTCCCCGGCGATTTTCCGGTTCCGCCCGTTGCTGCTCATTGGTTCAGGTTTGCATGTCGCCAGAAAACCGGATTTCCCGGTCAGGCTAGGCGTATTAATGGTGTCAAAGGCAGCGAAACTGGACCACTGAGCGCCGTTTTGACGCCTGTTAGATATCCTGACCCCAATAACAGGCATCGCGAATGGGCCGGTACGGCCTTATATTGATTGCTTTATCCACCGCTACACCACGTTCTTTCGCAGACTGGTAGGTAACCCCGAGTCC
>JASLXL010000002.1 GCA_030740335.1 SAR202 cluster bacterium
CACCGCCGAGACCAAGAAAGGTGCCACCCCCACCCGCGTCACCACCTCACCCGCCGACGGCTCCATCTGGGTCCAGCAACCCGGATCCGATACCCATGCGGTCTACGATCCGGCCACCCTCAAGCGCCTCAAGCGCTTCGATACCGGCCAGAACCCCACCCTCGGGTCCTTCACCATCGACGGCACCTACGCCTACACCGCCCACGCCGACTCCAGCTTCGTCCAGGTTATCGATACCAAAAAGCAGATCCTGCTCGCCCATATCCGGGTCCCCGGCGAAGGACCCAACATGATCGCTGCCCGCCCCGACTTCAGCCGGGTCTATGCCATGGCCACCGGCGACCAGCAGGTCCACGTCATCTACCAGCAGGACTGGGCCGCCAACCACCTCACCATTACCTCCTTGGTCGAAAACAGCATCAAGCTCCCGTCCGCGCCCGTTGGCATGTTCCTGCGCATGACCTCCATCGGCCAGCGCAGCCGCGATGAGGCAGGCCGAGTGGTGGGGTGTACGGACCGATGGATGGTCTGTGCGGATCAAGAAGTCAGCAAGAAACGGTAGGCAGCCCATGACTTGCAGCCCCGTTGGAGGCGACCATGTCGACGCGCCCACCACATGACGATCGGCGGATTCGTCGCGCCAAGCGTGCGTGATCCGCAGGAGCGCTACCTTCGGTTCTTGGTCCAGCTTGGCGTGACCGAGGTGGTGGGTAGCGGGCAGAGCCATCCACGTCTGGGCGAACTGATGGACCCGCAGGTGGCGTTGAGCCCGGCGTGTCGTTGGTTGCCGTCCGATATCGTGAAACTACGTGAGCGCTGCGAAGCCGCAGGTCTGGCTATGATCGCGATCGAGAATCCCCTGCCACCCTGGTGCTGGGATCAAATCATCCTCAGTACGCCCGATCGCGATAGGCAGATCGATAACGTGATTGCAACGGTTCGTGCCGCAGGCGAGGGCGGTATTTCGATCCTGGGCTACAACTGGATGGTCAACCCGCCCGGCATGTATCGGCGCTCCTGGCGCACCAATTTAGAGGTGGTCGGACGCGGTGGCACTCGTGTCTCGGAGTTTGATCAGGCGGTGGCACTCGACCTGCCACTCGCACGCGATCGCGTCTACGTCGCCGACGAGTTGTGGGAGAGCTACGCGTATTTCACCCAAGCGGTCGCACCCGAAGCAGAAGCCGCCGGCGTACGGCTGGCTCTACATCCGGACGACCCCCCGGTCGACAGCCTCGGCGGAGTGGCCCGCATTGCGAATAGCTTCGAGAATTTTCAGCGGCTGTTGACGATGGCCAACAGCGCGGCATTCGGCCTCAACTTTTGCATGGGTAACTGGACAGCCATGGGAGCGGATGTCCCTGTCGCGGCGCAACACTTCGCATTACGCGACCAAATCTGCTACGGCCACGTGCAGGGGGTTCAAGGCTCGGTGCCGACGTTTCGTGAGTCCTCCATGGACGAGGCTGACTGCGACTTCCTCACCGTTCTTCGGGCGCTCGATGCGTCTGGATTCAATGGGTTTTTGGCGCCAGCGCACATGCCCGAGTTGGACGATGACGATGAAGGGCAGCGGGCGTTCGCCTTCGCCTATGGCTATCTGCGCGGCCTCTTGCGATCGATCGAGGGTCCAATAGACAACGCTGCGGGCTAACAAAGGGCACGGCATATTTGTTCTCGGCAGCCGTATTTCCCGGGTGAGCCAGCGCAGGTTCATAAGCAGCAAGTAACAGGATGATGGCGCTGAACAGCACCAAGATGCCCGAACACACCAGTCTCATGGAAAGCTCCACGACCAGCCGACGTGAAAGGCTACCTCTAGGCACCAACATAGGCCCACCCCACCTGACGGTAACTGTGCGCCTTTCGCTTAGGGTCCACTCGGAGCAAGCACAGCGCCTAGGCCCAGCTCCTTGCCAAGGAGAGGGTCACGGGTTCGAATCTCGTCTTCCGCTCCAGTCCCTCCTGATCAGAACAATTCCACGTAGGCCACGATTTCCGGGATAGTGGTCTCCAAGTCAGCACGCCTCAAGCCTTGAGTGGTCGGCCTGATGCGCTATCTCATCGTCCCCAGCCTTGGGGAACCATTCCGATAATGGCCCGTCCACAAACTCGGGTTCCCCGAGGTAGTGGTGGGGGATTGGCCCCGTAGCTCTACTGGTGGTCGGCTGGGGCCTAGCCGATTGCACCGATACTCGTGGTTCAACGGATGGTCCGTCTCCCGTATGAAGGCCGATGACGAGGAATCGCTGGCCACCGCAATCGACCTGACCGGCAACCTGCAGACTCACCCGCGGGGTTAGTGCCGCAAACACGTGCTGTTCAGACAGGAGTGCAAGGGACATGTTGTCCCAAGGTCTTGAGTCTTGGCGGCAGCGGATGATCTGCCTAGAGAACTCAGCGTGCCCACCGCCACATCCACCATTTCTCGAATGCCACTTTGAACCAGTGCCATCTGCGACCCGGGCTTCGTAAGGTGACCACCGGCTTGGGCTCGGCGTAGAAGTTCCCGGATGCATATCCGGCTACTCCTCCACCCATCTCGATAAAGCAGGAACCTTCTCCGTCGAACACCGCCGGTAAACCTGACCCGAATGAAGCCGCGATGCTGCGCGCCACGGCCTTCGCCTGGCGCTCCGCAAAGACTCCTGCCTTCGGAAGCAGCTCACCGGAGGGCAACGTCACCGCCGCAATGTCGCCTATCGCGTAGACACCTTCGTGCTCTGTCGTGAGGGAGTGGCGATTGACCGGCAGCCACCCCGCCTCGTTCGCCAGGCCTGAGGTTCTTATGACCTCCGGCGGCCGGTGGGGCGGTACCCCTATCAGAAAGTCAAAGGGAATGTCCTCACCATCCTCAGTTCGTATCTTGTTCTGGGACGGATCGATGGAAGTGGGTGCTGTGTTCGGCCGGTACGCGATACCCCTCGCCTGCAGCATCTGAGTCACCGCCTCACCCATCACGGGACCCGCTACCGGCATGGGCTGCGGCTCGGGCGTCACTATTTCAATTTCAACCCGGCCGCGCACTCTCCGTCGCCGAAAGGCACGGTCGAGCAGCAGCGCAGTTTCATAGGGTGCTGCCGGGCACTTGTAGGGTAGGCTTGAGATCATCACGACGGCTCGCCCGTCCGCAAAGAGTTCGATGCAGTCGCGCGTCCTTTCCGCGACGTCAAGGTCGTAGGGAGTCAGCGCCGCGTCACTGAAACCGGGCATAGCCCCTGGTGCAAGTTCGGCGCCCAGAGCGATCACCAACGCGTCGTAGAAGAAGTGACCGGCAGTAGTTTCCACAACTCTTTGGTCTACGTCGATGACAGTCGCCTCGGCCGTGACAACCTCAATCCCATGTCGAGTCAGGCATCCAAGATCACGGACGACGCTTTCAGGTCGTCGACTTCCCTCCATCACCCAGAGTAGCGACGGAGTGAACAGGTGTCGTCCTGTCCGATCCACCAGTACAACCCGGTCATCGGAGTCCAGACGACTCCTCAACTCGCGGGCGGCTACAAGCCCACCTATACCTCCTCCCAACACCACGACAGTTTTGCCAGCCATTGGGCCTCTCTCCTTCAGTGCTGTGCGCTTCGCCGAGCCGCGGAAACGATGACTTCCTTCTAATTTGCCTTCTTATGCCATTCTCCCTAGCCAGCGGGTAAAATACCCATCCTCGCTCGGTCGGCCAGACGGACCGAATATCAACTATCAACTTTTCGAGCCGACCAAGCTTCCCAATATCGTCGTTCATCTCCAACCTCCAAGCTGGATGGCCTCAATCTCGTCCCACG
>JASLXL010000003.1 GCA_030740335.1 SAR202 cluster bacterium
TGACGGTGTGGGCAGTAGCGTCGGCGTCCACAAGCCTGGCGTGGTTGCGGGGGCTGCGACAGTGTTCGAGGATCTTCTCCCCGTAGAGTTCGTCTAGGTCAGACTGAGCCATGGCCGAAGTATCGCAGTGCGGACTTCAGCGAGTCAACGAGGTGGTCGACCTCTTCCTCCGTGTTGTAGAGGTAGAAGCTGGCCCGCGTGGTTGCGGGGACGCCGAGCTTCTGCATGACAGGCATCGTGCAGTGGTGGCCGGTTCGCACGGCGATGCCCTGCTGGTCGAGATATGTTCCCAGGTCGTGGGGGTGAACGTTCGACGTATGGAACGAGATTACACCGCCCCTGTCCTCGGCCGCCTCTGCGCCGAATATGACGAACTCTTCGATCTCCCTCAGGCGTGACAGCGCGTACCCTGTCAGCAGAACCTCATGTCTACGGATATTGTCCATGCCCGTACTATCCAGGTAGTCGACAGCGGCGCCCAGGGCGATGGCGTCGGCGATGTTGGGAGTCCCGGCCTCAAAACGCATAGGCAGGTCGTTCCAATCAGCACCGTCCAGCGTCACCGATAACACCATCTCTCCTCCCGTCAGGAAGGGATCCATGGTTTCCAGAATTTCACGCTTGGCGTACAGTACGCCGATACCCGTCGGTCCCAACATCTTGTGCCCGGAAAATGCCAGGAAGTCGCAATCCAAATCCTGCACGTCGACCGGCATGTGGGGCACGCTTTGCGCCCCGTCGATCATGACCGCTGCGCCGACCGAGCGGGCCCTTGCAGTGATCTCCTTTAACGGGTTGATCGTTCCGAGAGAGTTGGAAGAGTGGACGATCGATACCATTTTCGTACGATCGTTGATGATCGTGTCGATGTCGTCCATCTCCAGCTTGCCATCATCACCCAGACGAAGGTATCGCAGAGTCGCACCTCGCTTTTGCGTCACCACCTGCCAGGGGACCATATTGCTGTGGTGCTCAATCTCGGTCACCACGACTTCATCACCTGGCTGCAGGTTCGCCCGCGCCCAACTCCCTGTGACGAGGTTGATTGCCTCGGTGGTGTTGCGCGTCCAGATAATCTCTGAGGACTGGCGCGCCCCAATGAAGCGAGCCACTTTCTCCCGCGCTTCCTCGTACCTGTCAGTGGCCTCCATCGATAGTGCGTGGACACCGCGGTGCACATTGGCGTTGTAGCCCTCGTAGTATTCGGTCAGCGCGCTGATAACCTGGCGTGGCTTCTGGGATGTCGCCGCGTTGTCCAGGTAGACAAGCGGCTTTCCATACACCTTCCTAGACAGGATGGGGAAATCGTCTCTGATTTTGGCGACGTCGAGCGACGCCTGTTGAGTTGCTTCAGCCATTGTTCGGTCCCTCTTGGGGGCTTCCTTCGACGGGTAAGAGCTTACAGATCGACCTCAATGTCATTTCCACTTATCCTGACCTTGAATGTGTCGATGGGCAGAAATGCCGGCGACTCGGTAACTTCACCGTTGCGGACGTCGAACCGGGCGCCGTGTCGGGGGCACTCAACCTCGAAACCCATCAGTTCGCCCTGATCGAGCGACCCGTCATCGTGGCTGCACACGTTGTCGATAGCGAACAGGTCGCCCGACGCATTGCAAATGGCTATCTCTCTGCCGCCGGCTTCGTAGACCTTTACCTTGCCAGACGGGACCTCGCTGACTGTACCGACCCTCGTGAATGCCAAGTAGTCACCCCTTCTAGATATTGGGGCGCGGAAGCCCCTTCCCTGATGTGATTTATAGTGTCTTGTTAGGGCCGGACGGCCAACTCCGCTCCGTTCTCCGCCTGCGATTCCGTTAGCCTGTCTCGTTCCACCAGATCAGCAATGCTCTTTGAATTCAGCACCGCCTGCATCGCCAGCTCCACTTCCAGCCAAACGCTGCGCTGTCCGCAGGCCGATGACTGGGTGCAATGTCCCTGCTCGTCGAGGCACCCCACCATGGTCTGTGTGCCACCCAGGTACTCCATCACCATACCCATACTGATCTCTGACGGCTCCAGGGCCAGGGAGTGCCCGCCCAGAGGGCCGCGCTGAGTTGTGGTCAACCCGCGCTTTCGCAACGAGTGAAGGACCTGTACAAGGTAGGGCTCGGGAATGCCCTGGCGTTTTGAAATATCAGTTGCCCGGACCGGCCCCTCACCGCCGTTGGCGGCCAGGTCTACCAGCGCACGGACTCCATAATCGACCTGCATCGGGATATGCATTACTCAGCCTCCACCGAGTGAGCAAGTCACTCGGTCCTCACCGTCTCTTTGTCCCCATGCAACGCCGCTTTCAGAGTGTTCCACGAAAGGGTCGCGCACTTGACCCTGGTGGGAAAAGCCGCTACCCCGGAGAGCATTTCAAGGTTGCCAAGCGTGTCATCGTCGTCGTGCTCGTGTTCGGCCTCATCGACGGGGCCCCGCGTCAGCATTTCATGGAATGCGTCAAATGTCTGCTCCGCCTCCGCGACGCTCTTCCCCATGACGCTCTCAGTCAGCATCGATGCCGAAGCGCGCGAAATCGCACAGCCCGAACCCTGAAATCCGATGTCGGCCACCTGGTCGCCATCTAGCGCCAGATAGATCGAAATCGTATCGCCACAAAAAGGGTTGAACCCATCGGCCGAGCGGTCTGCACCGTCCAGGAGCCGGAAATTTCTGGGCTTCCGGTTGTGCTCCATTATCATGTCTTGATATAGATCTTCTAGCTCTGACATATTTCCCTTCCTTTTAGCCTATCCGGCGGATCCTCTGGTCGTTTCGACCGAGATCTGGCTTTGCATCTGTCGCCTGAGCGGCGCTAGTCTCACACCGTCAATGATCTCGTTAGCGAATCCGACTACCAGAAGCCTGCGCGCCGTATCGTCGTCCAGTCCCCGGCTCGCCATGTAGAAGAGTGCCTCGTCGGCGATTGCACCGGCGGTCGCCCCGTGGGCGCACTGGACATCGTCTGCATATATTTCGAGGCTCGGCTTGGTGTTGATCCTCGCGCCCTCAGAGAGCAACAGGTTCTTGTCTGACTGAGTCGCATAGGTCTTCTGTGCATCCTTCCTCACCAGGACTCGCCCAGAAAATACTGCCCGCGACGACCCGTCTAGGATACCCTTGAAAAGCTGGTCACTTGAGCCGTGAGGCGTCTTGTGGTCAACAGCTATGTGATTGTCAATGTGCTGCTTGCCGGAAGTAGCGTAGAGCCCCTTCAGGACACAGGAACTGCCGGGGCCGTCCAGAAGCACGCTAAGTCCATTTCGTGCGATCCGGGCGCCCTTTGAGAGCGACGTGGAAAGGAAACTGGCATCCCGCTGCAGCGCAATACTGGTCGTGCCGATGTGGAACGCCGCGTCGCTCTCAGCCAGATACCGGTAGTGTTCGATCTCGGAGCCCTCTTCGCCCACGATCTCGGCGACCGCATTGGTAAAGTACGTCCCGTCTCCCAGACTCACATAGCTCTCAACCAGTGTGAGCCTGCTGTTCCGACCGACCAGGACCAGCACCCGGGGATGGGACACAGTGGCCGTCGGGCTGCCTGTTGACACAAACACTAGATGGACCGGTGCGGTAGCTGCTGAATCATCCGGGATCCACACAAACGCGCCATCCCTGGCAAATGCGGTATTCACTGCCGTGAACCCGTCCTCATCTACGTTGACATACTTGCCGAAGTGTTGCTCGACTTGGACTCCGTCCACCGACAGCACTTCCGAAAGACTAGTAACCTGCGCTATATCGTCGGCAAGCGCGACGGAGAGCGTAGCCGAGTAAATCCCATCCACGAATACCAGCCGGGACCAGCCATCGTCCCAGGGGGAGACGGCCTTTACACGGTCAAGGCTTACGGCCCCATCCGCCTTCGGCGAAGGCAGGTCGAATGTGGCCCTTCCGATTGGGGCGACGTTCGTATACTTCCACTGCTCATTACCACGGGTGGCGGTAGGGAATCCGGATTGCTTGAATGCGGCGAGGCCCGTCGCACGAAGCTTGCCGAGCCACGCGGGGCCATTAACCCCTGGGCTCGCCTCGAACGTGGCGTGGTCCGCAACATACTTGTCGTAGATGGCTTGTGTCATTTTAGACGGTCGAAGTCTCTGAGGCGGGCTCTCGCAACCAGTCGTAGCCGCGCTCCTCCAACTCCTCAGCCAGTTCACGGCCCCCGGAGCGAACGATGCGACCGTCGATCAGCACATGGACCTTGTCGGGGACGATATATCCCAGAATTCGCTGGTAGTGGGTCACCAGGAGCGTTCCTTTCTTGGGGCTCCTGCGCCGGTTGATGCCCTCGGAGATGAGCCTCAGCGCATCGATGTCCAGGCCGGAGTCCGTCTCGTCCAGGATCGCGAGCGCCGGGTCGAGTATCGCCATTTGAAGCATCTCGTTGCGCTTCTTCTCCCCGCCGGAGAAGCCCTCGTTCACGGACCGCTTCGTTAGCTCCGTGTCCATGCCGATGTCCTTCGTGGCCGCCCGGTATATCTTGTCGAATTGCCTGGCGTTGAGGGCCTCTTCACCGCGGTGCTCAAGGAGTGCATCCAGGGCGGCCTTGATGAAGTGGCGGTTGCGCACACCCGGAAGCTCCGGGGGGTATTGGAACGCCAGGAAAAGCCCGGCCAGGGCCCGCTGGTCCGGCAGGAGCCCTAACAGGTCTTCTCCCTGAAACAGCACCTCCCCTTGCACAACCTCGTACTCCTGCTTGCCGGCCAGGGTAGAGGCCAGAGTGCTCTTGCCGCTGCCGTTCGGGCCCATTATGGCGTGGACCTGGCCCGTGGGCACCGTTAGGTCGATGCCACGCAGTACCTCCGTTCCAGCCACCGATACATGAAGGTCTCGAATCTCTAACATACTGGTACCAAAACTCCTGTCTGAATTACCTCCTCTCCCTCCGAGGGAAAGGATTGAGGTGAGGGGTCTTCGATCAGCTTTATCTAGCCCACTGCTCCTTCAAGACTGACCCGAAGCAGCTGCTGTGCCTCCATCGCGAACTCGAATGGCAGCTCCTGGAAGATGCCCCGGCAAAAGCCGTTGATGATCATGTAGTGGGCTTCCTCTTCGGAGATGCCCCGTTGCATTGCGTAGAAGAGCTGATCATCACTCACCTTCGAGGTCGACGCCTCATGCTCCATCCTCGCCGTGGGGTTCCGGACATCGATGTACGGAACCGTGTGAGCTCCGCACTTGTCCCCAACCAGCAGCGAGTCGCATTGGGTGAAATTGGTCGCGCCCTCGGCCGTGGGCATGATCTGCACCAGGCCTCGGTAGGTGCTCTCGCCCAGTCCGGCAGAGATGCCCTTGGCGACGATCGTGCTCTTTGTGTTTTTGCCGATGTGGGTCATCTTCGTACCGGTGTCGGCTTGCTGATGATTGTTCACCAGCGCCACCGAGTAGAACTCCCCGGTCGAGTTGTCGCCCTGCAGGATTACGCTGGGGTACTTCCATGTGATGGCCGAGCCTGTCTCAACCTGAGTCCACGAAATCTTGGAGTTCCTGCCAAGGGCCTTGCCACGTTTGGTCACGAAGTTATAGACGCCCCCGTTGCCATCCTTGTCTCCCGGATACCAGTTCTGGAGGGTGGAGTATTTGATCTCGGCGTCGTCCAGCGCCACAAGTTCGACTACGGCGGCGTGGAGTTGGTGCGATTTGCGCATCGGCGCGGTGCACCCTTCGAGGTAGCTCACGTATGAGCCCTTGTCGGCGATTATCAGGGTTCGCTCGAACTGACCCGTGTCTTCCGAGTTGATTCGGAAGTAGGTCATCAACTCCATTGGGCAACGAACGCCGGGCGGTACGTACACGAACGAGCCGTCGCTGAAGACCGCCGAGTTGAGGGTGGCATAGAAGTTGTCACTGTAAGGGACGACGGAGCCCAGGTACTTCTTGATCAGCTCCGGGTGGGTCCGTACAGCTTCGCTAACCGAGCAAAAAATGACCCCGGCCTCTTCCAGTGACTTCTTGTACGTCGTCGCGACCGAGCTGGAGTCGAAAATGGCGTCCACGGCCACGCCGGTCATCCGTTTCTGCTCCTCGATGGGGATGCCTAGCTTGCCGAAGGCCTCGATCAACTCGGGGTCGACTTCATCAAGACTCTCTGGCTTTGGCTTGTCCGTGAAGGGAGACGAGTAGTAGCGGATGTCTTGGTAGTCGATCGTCGGAAAATCGACCTTGGCCCACTGCGGACCCTCATGGTCGAGCGTCTCCCAGTGCCGCAGTGCCTTGAGCCGCCACTCCAGCATGAATTCCGGCTCGTCCTTTTTGGCCGAGATCAGCCGGACGATGTCCTCGTTCAAGCCTTTGGGCGCCTGATCCGCGTCTATGTCAGTGACGAATCCGTACTTGTAGTCTGAGTCAAGGTCAGACGTGGTTCGTGAAATTACGTTGGGCGTGGCCACTGGTGGTAATCTCCGGAGCGCAAGCGTTTGTTGACGAATTAGGTCAACAAATATTGTAGCGCCATGGCCGTGGTGACGTCAACGATTACACGCTAACTGGCATGTAAAGGGTTTGTGCTATGCGTCACGCGTCTTCTGCGAGATCCCTGGGGCCTGACAACATGTCCGTTATCACCGCTGTCGCGTCCTCCGCCCGGACTGCGACGGCGACTCGGACCGGCCCGGACCCATAGGTCGCGGTGGTCATGCCCAGGCGAGCAGCGTCCTTCGTCTCCACGTCGATCGAAGCACGACGCCAGGAAAACAGGTTCTGACTCAGTGCCGCTACGACTGCGAGAGGATCGTGCAGGTGGTAGCGAGGGCCTGTCGGGTGTTCATCGAACCAGGTGCGCACGATCCGCTTGGAGAGCGTGGCCGCAGGTGCGTCTCCATTAAACCAGGGAGCGTCGGTGCGGTCGAAGGACACGCGAGTGGTAACGTCCAGGCCGACAAGCGACGTCGCGAAGCCAGACGCGAGTACCGTGTGGGCGGCATCGGGATCGTTGAATGTGTTGAACTCAGCATAGGGCGTCATGTTTCCTGCAACGCTCACCGCGCCGCCCATGACAACCAGTTCCTTCGTCCATTCCACGATACGAGGGTCCTTTCGAAGCACCCTGGCAATGTTGGTAAGCGGCCCCAGCGCGATAATGATCAACTCTCCCTGATACTTGGTCGCCATGCGAGATATGAAAGCGGGCGCGCGACTCCTCACAGGCCGGGGCGTCGGGGAGGGTAGGGGAATACCAAGCCCGCGTGCACCATGGACATCATATGCGTAGTGGAACGCGTGCTGTGCAGTGCGCGCCGCGCCTCGAGCTACGGGTATATCAGGGCGCCCCATGTACTCAAGGAGCCGCAGCGCGTTCCGTGTCGTATCAGCGAGCCGAGCGTTGCCGCCCACTGTCGTGATGCCGACCACCTCTACTGCCTGAGAGTTCAGTAGCATCATAAGCGCCAGCGCATCGTCGGTACCCGGATCCATATCTACAACTACCGGTATCATCCTACTGCCGCCCCCTGCTTCAGCTTGCGCCGCCTTTCCGCATACGCCTCCCACGCCTGGCGAGAGGTGTAGCGAGTCTGGTAGGCGAGCTCGGTCTCGATTTTTGTGGTGTCGACGTTCCAGGGATAGCGAATGAAGTCCAATCCGCTGGCGGGGGAGTCGGACTGAAGGTGTAGAGCCCATGCGGCCTGCGTGGCCGGATAAAGGAGCGCGGCCGGAAGCGCAACCAGTCTGCGTCCCAGGGTGGCGGCCATCTCGCTCCAGCGAATAGCGCCTTCGCCCGCGACGTTGAATACCCCTGCAACTGTATCGAGGGTACACCGGACCAGGCACGAGATCAGGTCGTCTTCGTGTATGAACTGCATGGGAGGGTCAGACCCGCGTATCGCCACGAGGACCGGCTTCAGGAACGCCCGGGCGATGAAGTTGTCTGCCCGTGGCCCAATAACGGGGCAGCAGCGCAGAATCAGGGCCTGCGAGCCGGTGTACGCAGCGAATTCACGGATCAGTGCTTCGGCTTCCACCTTGTCGATGCTGTATCGAAATCCCGGAGCAGGTCGCTTTGGAGAGTCTTCCGAGAGAAACGCCGGGTTGTCGGCGTGCGCACCGTACACGCTGGTGCTGCTTAGGTAGATGAGCCTGCTCACACCGGATTCCGAGCAGGTTGCGAGCACGTTCTTCGTTCCGTTAACGTTTACACCCTTGGCGGCCTCATGGTCCCGGTCGGGCCTCATCACATATGCCAGATGCACGACTGTGTCGATACGATATTTTGAAAATAGCTTTCCGAAGGGGACCGCAACGTCCTGATAAACAAAAACGGCTTTCGCCGGAAGAAGGTTGCGCGGGGGGACGATATCTGTAGTGAGGACCATCTCAATGTCGTCCTCACGACAAAGTTTTCGGACTAGGCCGGCGCCTATGTAGCCAGAGGCGCCGGTTATCGCAATCCGCCGTCCCTTGTTACTCATCAGCCACCGTGTCCGTGAAGTCGAAACTCAGAGTGCCCAGTCCGGGCACGTCGAATCCCATCTCCAGCTTATGAGATCCGGATGAAAACCCGGGGACATCAGCGCGTATGACAATCGTACGGTTCATGGCGAGGGTGAAAGTCTTCTCCTTCGACACGTCAGCGAACGCCGTCTCCTCGCCGTCCAGTATGAAGATCGTGGACTCGGCCGGAACCTCTGTGCCGTCCACCTTCAGCGGCCACAGCTTATGGGCGTAACCCGATCCGAGCCCGTTTTTGAGTTCAAACTCTAGCCCGGTCGGCGTCGCTTTGAGGCTACGCTTGACGTACAGCCGCCTCAACAGGAACCCCGGCACCGTAATCATCTCCACCCCCCAAATGAAATCTACCGCAGAGAGCGCAGAGTTAAGATCTTGACAGAAAAAACTCTGCGCGTTCTGCGCCCTCCGCGGTTAAGTTTCCCCTTGCCGCATGCGGTAGATAGCCATCTCCGCCTCGACCACGTTGGCAGGAAGCTCGGTGACCTTGCCAAACATCGATGCCATCACAAATATCTGCGCCACCTTCTCTGTTAGAGCGCACGCGTCGAGGGCCTCTTCAAGCGTAGAACCGACCCCGACAGACCCGTGGCTGCGGATGAGGGCGGCACTGCAATCGCCAAGGGCGTCGCACACGTTCTCCGCCAGTTCAGATGAACCGGGGAACGCGTATTCGGAGACCCCCACCGCGCCCCCAAGCGTCACCACCATCTCGTCGACGATGGGAGGAATGTCGACGCCGGCCACTGCCGCCACACTCGAGTAAAGGGCGTGGGTATGAACAACAGCGTCGACGTCCGGTCGTCGTCGGTAGATAGCAACGTGAAGCAGGCTCTCAGACGACGGAATCGCGTCGCCCTCCACTGGCTCGATGTCATAGCCAACAATCGCGATATCATCCACGCCTAGTTCGTCGTACTTCACGCCAGAGGCGGTGATTGCGAACAGATCTAGCCCGTCGGATGAGCCGAGGCGAGTGCTGACGTTGCCACTAGTGCCCGATACCAGCCCCATTGCTGCAATGCGCCGTGCAGTCTCCACGACCTGTTGTTTCTGTATGTCCCATCGGCCAGTCATGTTGCCGACAGCTTAGCAGTCTCGCCAGGGGGTGTCACTCGGATCATGCTCACAGGCTGACGTTGCCCATTTGATCGTGAACGTCGAGCCATTGCGAATAATAATCTTCATATACAAGACTCATCTCAGAGTCGGGTGTAATCGGTGTCATGGACGCCGCCGACGCATTGGCTCCGTCAGCCAGCGAGATGTACCATCCCAGGGCCGTGGCCGCGCAGACGAACGCGCCGCGGGCGCTCACGTTGGATTCCGGGGCCGTCCGCAACTCCCTGCCGAGCACGTCGGCCAGGACCCTTGCATAGGCGATGGTCCGAAGCATACCGCCGCCCACGGCGACCCCAGTCGCGGTACGTCCGGAGATGCGCTCGACCCTCTCCAGAGACGCTCGTGCGGTGTATGCCATCGCCTCCAAAGCCGCCCTGGCGAGTTGGCCCTTACCCGGCTTGCTGAATGTTATCGGTACAGGAAAGGCCAGCCCCCCGAGCCTCATGCCGACCTGTCCCATGCTCGAGGGCGACGTGCCGAGATATGCCAGCGCACCCTCCGCGCCCGGAGCCACTGTCGCAGCCGAGCGGTCTGCCAGATCAAAGGCGTCATCGCCGCTGCCCCACAGGGTCTCTACCAGCCATGCGTAGGAGTTGCCCGTATCACCGGTGCCAGACTCCACTGTCCATTTGTCGTCTGTGATACTGCTCCCGACCCACGTCTGTGCTTCCTCGGACGGCATCGGCTTGTCCGTCAACATCTGCACGGGCGTGGACCACCCGGCCACGATCCCGGTCTCCCCGGGCGATACCATGCCCATGCCCAGCAGACCGCACTGAGTATCGGGCCCCGCGACCACAACAAGCGTCCCTGCTCGTAGCCCGGTCGTGGCGGCCGCAAGTTCCGTAACCTCTCCAAGAACACTACCGGCATGGACCAGCGGGACATGATCGTTGTTTGGCATCCCAAGCTCGGAGAGAAGTGAAGTGCACCAGCTTCTGTTGGACACGTCCAAGAGTCCGGCCTCGCCTGCGAGGGCAGTCTCACTGCTGAGTTCCCCCGAAACCTTGAGTGTGATCCAGTCGGCGAGGGTGACGGTCGAGGTGATACGTGGGAAATCATGTGGGCGGTGTTCCCGTAGCCAGTGGGCCTTGGCCGGAGCAAACAGAAACGACGGCGAGTGGCCTGTTGTGGAGTAGACCCGATCGCCAAACTGATCGTCTATCGCTGCACCTTCGAACACCGCGCGAAGGTCCAGGTTGGGGCCGACATACACCGCGTCGTCGGCCTCGTCCAGAAAGGCGATGGCCTGACGCTGTCCAGTCACAGAAATAGCCGCAACA
>JASLXL010000004.1 GCA_030740335.1 SAR202 cluster bacterium
GTGAGCGTGACATCAGCCACTCCTCTGCTGAGCGTATTAACCTTCCCGAATCGTCTATGGCCCTCGACTACATCCTGGATCTGTTCACCGGTGTGGTAAGGAAGAAGCACGTGTATCCGGAACGGATGCGCAAGAACGTGGACTCCACCCGCGGAGTGCTGTTCTCACAAAGGGTTCTGCTGGCTTTGATCGAAAAGGGCATGGCTCGTGAGGCTGCCTATGGGGTCGTCCACAGCAGGGCGATGGAAAGTTGGGAACAGGACCTGGACTTCCGAGAAATGATCTCGGTCGAACCAGAGGTTTCAGAGCGCCTGACGGGGTCGGAATTGGAGTCGTTGTTCGACTACTCATACTATCTGCGGCACGTTGGTGAGATATTCGAGCGTGTCGGTCTTACGAAGGAGGCCTAATATGACGACGATTATGGAGTCACCACTTCCAGATCTGATCTACAGAGGCAAGGTCAGGGACACCCACGAGATGGGTGACGGATTGCTGCTGATGGTAGCAACCGACCGCATCTCGGCATTTGATGTGGTCATGCCCAACGGCATACCGGACAAGGGCGCTGTCCTCTGCCAGCTGTCTTCATACTGGTTCGCGCAGACGGCGGGCATCGTGCCCAATCACCTTGTTGCGCTGGCCGGGGACCGGGATGACGTGTCGGCGCCCCCCGAGATAGTACGACAAGCGATGGTCGTGCGACGCGCGGAGCGGATCGACGTGGAGTGCGTAATCCGAGGATACATCACGGGTTCGGCATGGGCTGAGTACAAGAAATCTGGTACGGTCCAGGACTTGCCGATGCCAACTGGCCTGCAAGAAGGCGACCGATTCCCCGAACCGCTTTTCACTCCGACGACCAAGGCTGAAGTTGGGCATGATGAGAACATGTCCAAGCAAGAGGTCGAGGACATGGTCGGGGTCGATACTGCAAAGCTACTTGAGGCGACCACCGCCAAGGTCTACATGGCGGCCCACGAAATCGCTCTTGAAAAGGGGATCATCATAGCCGACACGAAGATGGAGTTCGGTTTCATTGATGGAGAGCTGACTCTCATCGACGAGCTGCTGACTCCAGACTCGAGCCGGTTCTGGGACGCATCTGGGTACGCGCCTGGCAAATCGCAGCCGAACTTTGACAAGCAGTTCGTCCGCGACTGGCTAAACTCTCAGGGTTGGGACCACGAGCCACCCGCACCTGCTCTACCTGATGATGTGGTGTCAAAGACCCGAGAGAGGTACCTGGAAGCCCACACACGGTTGACGGGAAACAGCCTTAGCTAGGACAATGTGGACCAGACTATCAGAGGTGGTGGTGAGGATAAATGGCGACAAGTTCTAAGCGCAACAAGGATCGAATGACTCCTACTCAGGTGCGGGCGGCCCGACGGCTGCGCCGCCAGCGTCGTAGGCGGTTCGTTAAATTTGCTGGCATGTCTGGGATATCACTGCTAGCGATAGTGTTCATCTTCTCTCTCTTCGCCGGTGGACTGAGAGGAGGCGGCGGGCCCTCGGGCAACACCGGCCCGGCCCCGACAGGACCTGGTCTGAGAATCCCAGCCCAGGGAGCGGACCATATTTCGCAGTCGCAGACACACCCGGAGTACAACTCCGTCCCGGCAACCTCAGGATGGCACTATGGGGACGCCTCTGCCCCTGCTCCGTGGGGTGTCCACGGAGCCGCGTTGCCGGATGAGATCCTTGTGCACAACCTGGAGCATGGTGGCGTTGGTATCCACTACAACTGCCCGGACGGGTGTGACGAGCTGGTTAGCCAACTCAAGGGCATCGCTGATCGCATGGGTAAGGTGATATTGTCGCCTTATCCTGGGATGGACACCAGAATCGCGTTGACAGCCTGGACGTTCTTGGACGCGTTCGATGAGTTCGACAAGGACCGGGTCGAAGACTTTGCTCGGGCCCACGAGAGTTCCCCGAATGCCCCCGAGTACCTCGTGCCTTGATTTAGGACGCGATCCCATCGTCACCTCTTAATCCCTCTGCGTAATCATGAGGCAGCATGTACCTGGCCCGAGTCTACATAACTCTCAAGCCCACCATAAATGACCCGGTGGGCCTGACCATACGCGGAGGACTGCACGACCTGGGTTTCGGAGCAGTGGAGTCCGTTCGATCGGGCAAGTACATGGAGGTGCGTCTGGACGCGGGCAGCGAGCAAGATGCAGAGTCTGCTCTCAGGGGCATGTGCGAGAAGCTGCTGGCCAACCCGGTGATCGAGGAGTACCGCTTCGACCTTCGGCAGGCAGACTAGCCCACCGAGAAAGCCGCTATCGACGTAGTTGACACGGCCACTTCGTCGAGATCACACGACCGCCCTAGCCTATGGTTCCCTTGGTGCTGGGGATATCGTCTGAGCGACGAGGGTCCATCGTGAGGGCCATTCGCATGGCTCGGGCCATTGCCTTGAACAGAGCCTCTGCCTTGTGGTGGTTGCTCTCCCCTGCCATGACACGCACGTGTATGTTGAATCTCCCCTGCTGAGCCAGCGACTCCAAGAAATGGTCCACCAGGTCGGGTGTCAGCCCGCCCATGTCACCTTCGCCCAGGCGAGTATCGAGCACGGCGTAGCCGCGACCGCTGAAGTCCACGGCAACTAAGGCAATCGCTTCGTCCAGGGGCACGTATGCGTGACCCATGCGGGTGATTCCGCGGGCATCGCCCACGGCCTCGGCGAAGGCTCGGCCAAGCAGGATAGCGGTGTCCTCCACCAGGTGGTGCCAGCCCACGTTCGTGTCGCCCGTTGCCTTTAGCTTCACGTCGATGAGACCATGGCGAGAGAGTTGAGCAAGCATGTGGTCGAGCATGCCGTTTCCCGTTTCGATCTCGTACTGGCCGGTACCGTCCAGATTGATCTCCACGGATATCTTTGTCTCGCCGGTCTCTCGGTTAAGGCTGGCTGTTCGCGATGATGTCAATTGCTATCCTTTCGATGACTTGTTCAGGCGTCGCGATAGACCTGGTCGCGCTTTCGGACGCGCTCCAGAATCGCGATGTCGAAGGGTGCGAGGGAGTAGCCTCGGGGTTGTGGTGGCCTGGCGTCGATCCCCAGGGCCTCCAGGACTGTGGGTTCCGAGTAGTACCCAGCGTAGGTGCGTCTCAGGAGTTTGGTGAATCCAGGGCCATCAGCAGACTCGATCTTCTGTAAGACACTGTTCTTCCGGTCGATGCTCAGACTGCCGAAGGACGCTACATAATCGGTTTGACTGACTGCCTCAATGGCCGCGAGTACGTCTGTTAGGACTCGCCTCAGTGGCAGTGAGGCTCCACCGGCGCGATCCAGGTAGTCGACCACGCCGACGTCTCCTGCCCCTGGCAGGTCGTCATGGGTCGGCACCAGGCGGTTCAGGACCTCCTTCGCCAGTCCCCGTTGGGCTTCGGACATGAAGTTTTTCGTATTGCCCATTCTGCTCCCTGTCACACACATACTACCGATTTGCCGGGCGCAGGTCTCTAGTCTGGAGGGTCTACTTGTGGCAACTCTCCCGCTCTAACTGCTCCTACGACACGCCGTGACGAGCTTCGGATCGGAGCTGGTCTGCCATGTAGAGGGTGATTGCCTGTATGGTCGATGTCGGGTTCACCGCCCCGCCCGTTACCAGGACGCTACCGTCAATGACGTACAGGTTTGGCACATCGTGGGACCGGCCCGATGCATCTACCACAGAATTTTCGGGATCGGTCCCCATTCGAGCGGTGCCCATCAGATGCCAGCCGGCGGGTCTCAGGAGGGGGTTGGCGATCACCTGACTCGCGCCCGCGGCCTCGAGAACCTGTGTGGCTCGGTTTATCCCATCGTCCAGCATCCGGCTGCTGTTCTCGCTTAGTGAGTATGTCACCTTGGGTGAGGGGATGCCGTCGCTGTCGGTGAGAGAGGCATCTAGCGTCACCGTATTGTGCACCTCGGGGAGGTCTTCCCCGATAACACACAACGTGGCGGTATGCCCGAGACGTTCGGAAAATGACTCGCTGTGGCTATCTCCCCAACTGATCGGTCCGTGCCCGCCAAGGCCGCTCAGGGCTGTGTTGACCGGCCCGGCACTCCTGGCGATTTGGAACGTATACCCTCGGACGAAGTCCCTTGATTGGTCCGTCTCATAGAATTCCTGGCTGAGTATGGAGCCGCCGATGGGCCCTTGGAAGCCATCAAGTTGCTCGTCGAATACGCCCGTGACCATCGCATACGGGTGGTACATCAGGTTCTTGCCCACGAGCCCACTGCTGTTTGCGAGGCCGTTTGGGAATTTTGACGAAGCCGAATTCAGGAGTAGCCGGGGTGTGCCTACGCCGTTGCACGCTATAACCACGACCTTTGCCTTTTGTTCGTGTACTTGCCCGTCGGGCCCGTAGTACACGACCCCATTTGCGAGACCGTCGGGGCCTACGGTGATCTCACGAACCCTTGATCCGGTCCTGAGCTCGACGCCAGCCGCCACGGATTTGGGCCAGTAGGTCACATCGGTGCTGGACTTCGCCCGGCGTGTGCAGCCTATGTCGCACGGACCGCAATTGTTGCAGGCGGGCCGGCCGTCATAGGCTGCCGTGTTGATGGCGCAGTCCGATGGCCACCAGTGCCAACCAAGCTTGTCGAAACCGCGCACCACGGTCTCACCCAGCTTGCCGAGTGGTACGGGCGGCGTCTGGCGCGGTGTCTTGGAAGGATACGCCGGGTCCCCTGTCATGCCTGCGACGCCCATCATTCGGTCGTTCAGGTCAAAGTAGGGCTCCAAATCCTCGTAGGACATTGGGAAGTCGTCGGCGACACCATCCAGGGTCTTCACGCGAAAATCCGATGGGTGGAATCGGGGGAAATGTGCGCTCCAGTGTATGGTACTGCCGCCGACGGCGTTGTACATCAACGGCGTGATTGGTGAGTCCTCATCGTTGACCGGGTAGTCCTCTGGCAGCGCCCGGACGTTGGGATCGGGGCTCATTGGTCCTAGTCGTGATAGCTCCCAGTCGGTGTCGACACTCGGGTATTCGTCCGGGTTGACCCAGCCGCCCTGTTCCATACACACGGTGGCAATGCCGGCCTGCGATAGACTCCATGCGAACGCGGCGCCGGAGGCTCCGGCTCCTATGATCAGCACGTCTGGGTTCGAGCCTTGGGCACCCATTAGCTACCTCCTTGGAGCAGCGATCGCATCGCGCCGATCAGTGCGTCGTTCTGGGATGGTGAGCCGATCGATATCCTAAATGTGTCGTGCAGGCGCTCTGTCGAGAACTGTCTCACGAAAATTCCTCTGGCGGCCAGCCCGTCGTATATCTCCCCTGCTCTCCCGGAATCAAAATTGCACAGAATGAAAGTCCCGCTGGATGGCCATGGACCGACCCCGGGTGTGGCTTCGAGAAGCTCCATAACCCGGTCGCGTTCGGCGACGATTTTCTGTACACGGCCCAGCAACTCCTCGGTGTCGTCGAGGGACGCAACCAGCGCCGCCTCAGCCGCGATATTCACGTTATAGGGCGATTTGATATCCATGATGCGCTGCACGAGGGTTGGGCTCATGAGACCATAGCCAATTCGAAGACCGGCCAGTCCGGCCCACTTGCTCATCGTACGCAAAACCACCAGATTTTCGAACTCAGGTACGAGGTTGCCCATAGTGACACCACAAAACTCGTAGTAGGCCTCGTCTACGACGACGATAAGTCCGGCCGATAGCAGCTCCCTGACGTCTTTTTCAGAGGTCAGATTTCCGGTTGGGTTATTGGGGGAGGCTATGAATACCAATTTGGCATCGTGTTCCCTCGCGGCGGATACGACACCAGCGACATCGACGTCGAACCTATCGTCTCGGGAGACGAGGGCGATGTTCGCTCCGGCCAACCGCGCGCCGAAGTCGTACATGCCAAATGTAGGTTCCGAGTCGATGACTGTATCCCCTAATGAGACGAAGAGGCGGAAGAGCAAGTCGATGAGCTCGTCGCTGCCAGCGCCGGCGACGATGTGCTCGACACCCAGGCCCGTGTATTCGGCGAGGGCGGCACGGATGCTACGCTGCGCTGGATCAGGATAGACGTGGAGCGCGGCATCGGCTATTGCTGCGACAGCCTTGGGCGAAGGGCCGTACTGGTTCTCGTTGCCATTGAGCTTGATGACCTGGTCCTCGGGGATGCCCGCCCGCTTCGCCAAAATTTCTGGAGGGTCTACCGGGCTATATGTCTTTATTTTGGCCAGGTGGGGCTGGACCAGAGAGTTGATGTCCATAATTTGGATGACTCCTGCCGGGGGCTCTGCCCCTCACACCGTTTTGTCGGTCTGCAAATCTCGAAACCTGGACTCGGTAGCTTATTCCCATTCCAGCTCTTTGCGAATCTCGGCTGCCTCTGCATGGCCTGTCAGGCCCTCGGCGCGGGCTATGATTACGGCAGCTTTCGACACCTCTGCAGACGTGGCGTCGTCCAGGCCCACTATCGGCGTGAATTTCAAGAATGCCCTCACGCCCAGGCCGGACCCGAATCTAGCTGTGCCGCCAGTTGGCATGACGTGGCTCGGTCCCGCTACATAGTCACCCAGAACTTCGTACGAATAATCTCCTAGGAAGACGGCTCCCGCGTTCTTGACTTGGCTAGCATAGCTCCATGGGTTTTCCAGCATCAGGCACATGTGCTCGGGCGCGAACTCATTTCCAAGAGCAAATGCCTGGTCCAGATTGTCGACGACAACGATGCAGCCCTGTTCCTCGACTGCCCTCGTTGCGATGGCGGCGCGGTCGAGGCGCTTCACACGAATTGTAACCTCTCGCTCAACAATTTCGGCAAGAGACGACGACGTGGTGATTAGCACTGGCCTAGCCAGCACGTCGTGCTCGGCCTGGGCAACCAGGTCTGCCGCACACAGGGTCGGATTGGCTTGGCCATCGGCGATGACGACCGTCTCAGTGGGACCAAACAGTCCGTCGATGCCGACATCGCCGTAGACGAGCCGCTTGGCCAGGGTAACGTAGATCGAGCCCGGCCCGCATACTACGTCGACCATCGGGATGGTCTTTGTGCCGTAGGCCATCGCGGCTATTGCCTGCGCCCCACCCACGCGGAACACACGATCGACGCCTGCGATGTCGGCGGCGACCAGAACGGCCGGGGCTGGAAGTCCGTCCACAGCAGGGGGGGAGGCCAACACGACCTCACGGACCCCGGCGATTCGGGCAGGAATCGCGGTCATCAGCGCGGTGGACACGAGGGGCGCGGTGCCGCCCGGCACGTAGGCGCCGACACGATCCACGGGTATCACCAACTCGCCGTAGCCTTCGGCGTGATCTATCCACGTCTTAGGCAGCACGGTTCGATGATACTTCCGAATGCGCTCCGCGGCCAACTCGAGAGCATCGATGAGCCCGGCTGGGACTGCATCTCGGGCCTGGTCAAAGGCGGCGCGTGGCACCTCTAGGGCATCGATGGTTTGTCCGTCGAACTTAGCCGTTAGGTCACGCAGGGCGTCGTCGCCAGACTCGCGTACCTGATTAAGTATCTTTTCGACGGCCAAGATCTGCGACCCCACGCCGGTGACGGCGGTAGCGGGGCCACTATCACGGTGCAGTAGCCTGCGAGCCTCTGCGACACCCCGGACTATCCTCATGACAGGTACTCCTCGAGTGCCTCGGCTAGGCGGTCAACGGCCATTTCTCGGAACGCCGCCAGCTCCCCACGAGAGACTCGCCCGAACAACCATTCAAAACTTGCTGGCATTGATTCCAAGAACTCCTCGGCGATTTGGTTGGCCGGGTGATCCTCACTCCCGCTCGCGATACGCCTCGCCATGAAGCGGAGGCGCTCCCAACTGAAACCCTGACCGAGGAGTTCTATGACGAAGGAACGGTACTCCTCTAGGGTGTCTGCGGGGATCAGGCCTGTGTCAATAGGCATTGTAGTCGCACGAATCGCGGGCATGGCACGCTCGACGTTTTGCTCGGAGAGGCGGTCCAGTTCAAGTTGGAGGGCCCGGTCCATCACCTTCGAATAAGCATCATCGTCTGACCGGTCGAAGTGGGGCCGAAATATCCCTGCTATCCAGGACTCGTCCAAGAGTATATGCGTGACGTAGCCGGTTACAAAAGCGGCGGTCTTCTCGTCGTTTCTGGCATTGTCACGAAGCTCCGGGTGGGCTGCAAACAGCCCCTTGACCCCATCGCCCACCTCGGCGAAAGTCAGTGGCGCGTAGTGGTACTCTGCGCGGTCTCGCTTTGTGATGGCGCGCACGTCAGGAGAAACAGCGCCCAGCAGGAAATAGCCCGGGTTATTTACCAGGGTGCGGTTGCCAAGCCGGTCAGCGGCTTGCCAAGCAAGGTCTATGTGGGCAGGAAGGTTGGGCACTGATACCACCGGGCCAGGAGTCGCCTGTGTACTGTGCAAAGATCAGGCGCTCCGAACGGGGATACGAACTACTGCGGCGAAGTCAGACGCTCGACCGCGAAGCACTCTGAGTGGAAAACGTAATCGGGCTGGGATACAGTCACACTACTACCCCCCAACTCTCTGAACTGGTCGACGGCGCCCAGCAGCTTATCCTTTTCGACTATGACCGTGACGGAGAACCAGCCGTTGCCGTCGCCGGTGTAGACCTTGGAGATGGTCGGTCCTCTGAGTCCGGAGATGTCGGCGTGCTCCAGAACATAGGCTGCCAAGCTGTCAGGATCCTCGCCCTTCATATTTGCAGTGATGGTGTAGAAATCCAGTGATCGCATCCGGCCCTCGATGCGTTCGACCACGTCGGTGGCGAGACGCAGCTTTTCGGGGTCGGCGGCAAGGAGCGTTCCGTTGCCTATGAGACACGCCTCGGAGGTCACTACGGAGCCGCCAGCGATGGTCTTGAGTCGGTTCACACGCATCGTAGTGCCTGTCGATGATATGTCCGCGATGATGTCGGCATAGCCCATTTCCGGGGCGGCCTCCAACGTGCCACTTGACTGAACAAGGGTGAAGAAAGCTACGCCGTGGCCCAGAAGGAATCGCTCCACGAGCCTGGGGTACTTGGTGGCGATACGCAGGTCTGTGCCCTTGGCGCGGAACTCGACGGCAAGGTCTGCAAGATCCGCCAGGGAGGAGACGTCTACCCAGGAGTCGGGGACGCCAAGAGCCAGTTCAGCTTGGCCAAACCCGAGATTATCGATCACGACGCGCGAACCGCCTCCTTCACGTCGGGTTTCGAGGAAGCGGTCTAGTCCCACAAGTCCCAGCTCGGCACTGCCCTCTTCGACCTTCATGGCGATATCAGAGCCGCGTTGGAAGTGGACCACGACGCCAGGCAGAGACGGTATCTCTGCTGTGTAGCGCCGCAGGTTGCGCCTGCTGACACCCATGCCGCTTGACTTGAGGAACAGGAGCGACGGATCGTGTAGAGCGCCATCGCTTGGAACGGCGAGTCGAAGCATCAGGACTCCTTGGAAGGCTGGCAGTTGCCCTCGACCGCGTCTACTAGTTGATCAAGGGCGAAAGCGAAGCCCAGAGCGGGCACATC
>JASLXL010000005.1 GCA_030740335.1 SAR202 cluster bacterium
GGTCTGGGCCAGGCCGCAGGCGGACCGATCAACAGCGCACTGCACTTTTTCGGCGACAGGCTAACGGCGCTGGCAAGGAACTGAGATGAAAAAACCACAGCGACGACGAAAACGCAAGATATAGAACTGGAACCTCGGCTCCTAGATCGGAATTGGGATCGGGGTGGGCATTTCAATCGGATCTGTCATGGGCGAGGTAGACATTGGAGTCGCGCTGGTTTTGTATTTGACGTGGCGATTGGCTCTGTAATGCCCGCCCGAAACCGATAGCAAACAGAGGCGCAGGTCAACGAGTACCGTCATAGGTAACACACAATGACAACCACACTGCAAATCAACGGTAGCGATGTAGAGGTCCCTGATGGCGCCTCGGTACTGGACGCGGTCAATGCGTCCAGTACCACTATTTCGCAACTGTGTAAGGACCCGGACATGAAGCCCATTGGCGCCTGCCGCACCTGCATCGTGCAGATCGACGGCACCCGTGGCTTCCCGGCATCGTGCTCGGTACCTGCGACCGACGGCATGCAGGTGTGGACCGACTCCGAAGACGTGACCAGGGTACGCCGTGGCGTGCTGGAGCTTACCCAGGCAATGGTCAGGTCGAACGGCGACGGTGGTCACCGTGAATTGGACCTCGCAGCCCAGAATAATGGCCTGGATAGGCCGCGATGGGCCAGCCGAGAGCGCGAGCCGATGGACGCTAGCAACCCGATTTTCAACATTGCGATGCAAGACTGCATCCTGTGCGGCCGTTGCGCCCAGGCTTGCCAGGAAGGCCACCAATTCATAGGCGCCATCGACATGCTGGGGGCCGGCCAGGAGAGCCGTATAGGCACATTCATGGACCTGCCCTTGCTGGAGTCTGTGTGCACAACGTGCGGGCAGTGCCTATCTGTGTGCCCCACCGGCGCTATCCAAGTCAAGAAAACACCAGCTCCCGCCGTCAGGACGGTGAATACCACGTGTCCATACTGCGGCGTCGGATGCGGTATCAAAGCGAAGGTGGACGAAAGTGAACGCATCATGGAAATGCTGGATGACCCCGACAACCAGTCCAGCCTGGGCATGCTCTGCGTCAAGGGGCGGTTTGGATACACCTTCGTCCACCACGAGGACCGGATCACCTCACCGCTCGTTCGGCGCGAAGGCGAGCTGGTTCCGGTCTCCTGGGACGAGGCAATGGACTATGTGACGGAGCAACTGGCACGGTATCGCGGGGATGCGTTTGCGACCTTGTGCTCGGCCAAAGCGACCAACGAGGATGGCTACGTCCAGCAGAAATTCTCTCGCGTCATCATGCAATCGAACCACATCGACCACTGCACGCGTCTGTGCCACTCTCCATCGGTCGAGGCGATGTTGACCTCCCTGGGCTCCGGTGCGACGAGCAACTCGTATATCGACTACGAAGAGGCCGGCTGCCTGGTCATCATCGGGTCCGACGCCAACTCCAACCACCCGGTGGCCGCATCACGAATGCGACGTGCCGTCATAGAGCGCGGGGCGAAACTGGTGGTGATAAACCCGCGGCGCATCGACATGTGCGATTTCGCCGACCTGTGGCTGAGGCCACGGCCAGGGACCGACGTGGCCCTGCTCAACGCGATGGCGAGGGTTGTCCTGGAGGAGGGTCTGGCCGACGAGTCGTTCGTTCGAGACCGCACAGAGGGGTATGACGAGTGGCGGCAGATCGTCGACAAGTACACCCTCGAATATGCCGAGGGCATCACCGGGGTTCCGACAGACGATATAGCAGAAGCCGCACGGATGTACGCCAGCCCGCCATTCAGCGGCTCGTGTCTGATCTGGGGTATGGGAATCACACAGCACACGATGGGCACAGCCAACGCCCACGGCCTCCTGAATTTGGCCTTTGTTACGGGCCAGCT
Organism: SAR202 cluster bacterium; assembly: GCA_030740335.1. Next base: position 1,893 of record JASLXL010000005.1, read on the forward strand.
CGGGAAGCCCGGCAACGGCATCTCGCCTCTAAGGGGACAAAACAACGTCCAAGGATGCGGGGACGCCGGTTGTTTGCCCAACTCCTTCCCTGGCTACCAAGAAATCTCGGACTCGAGCCTCGAAAAATTCCAACAAGCCTGGGGCACCGACCTGCCTCAAGAAAAAGGGATGGTCATCACCGATGTAGTAGAAGCGGCTCTGACGGGCCGAGTCAAGGCGATGTACATCGTTGGCGAAAACCCGTTGCTCAGCGAGCCTGACCTTCACCATGCGGAAAAGGCTTTCAACAATCTGGAATTCTTGGTAGTACAGGATATTTTCCTCCACGAAACTGCACAGATCGCCGACGTGGTTCTTCCCGCGACAACGTTCGCGGAAAAGGACGGGACCTTCACCAACAGCGAACGGCGGGTGCAACGGGTCCGAAAAGTGATTGAGCCGATAGGCGATAGCAGGCCCGACTGGGAGATTATTTGCGAGTTAGGAAGGAAGCTAAGCGCAAAGTTGGACCTGGGTGCAAAGGCAGAGTTCAACTACGGCAACACATCGGAGATCTGGACAGAGATGGCAGCGTTGACACCCAGTATGGCCGGGATATCGTACGAACGGCTAGACGCCGAAGGTGGCATTCAGTGGCCATGCCCCACGCCGGACCACCCCGGGACCCGATATCTATACGAAAAGGACTTCCCGAGGGGATTTCGCGCGAAGTTCGTGGCATTCGACCAGGGCCCCGCAGCTGAGGAGATGCCGTCCAAACGATTTCCGCTCATCATGAACACGGGCCGCATCTTGTACCACTGGCACGGTGGGACCATCACGAAGCGAGCCGAAGGGCTGATGTCCCGTTCACCTGAACTTGAGATCGCGATGAGCCCGGAGGACGGCGAGCGTTACGATGTTATCGACGGCGAGTGGATACGGATCAGGTCTCGGCGTGGTGACCTGGAAGGCCGAGTGCTCTACACGGAAAAGAACCGCGTAGGCGAAATTTTCGTGCCTTTTGTGAAGCTACAAAAGCACGCGGCAAATTTCCTGACTAACGCCGCCTTTGACCCCGAATCCAAGATCCCAGAGTACAAAGTCTGTGCTGTACGAATCGAAAAACTCTCGAACCCTTAGAGCCGCAGATGCGAGGACCCTTCCCGTGGAACATGATCCGAAAATCATAGCCCTGCGCTACTGCGATGTGGAATAGGAGACCCGATACACCCACGATGATGATCGCTGACTCGGACACAGTGATCACGAACTGGGCCGGGTGAAGATCGGCGTTCTCCCCTAGCCTACCTTGTCATACTCAAGCATCGCCATTACCATCTTATTGTACCCATTGACGCAACGAGAGGTCGCGAATGTCGCAACGCATCACGCAATTGCCGAAGCCTGACGCAGGGCAGTACAGCGAGGACCGTAAGTTGTTCCTCGTACCCAACTTCATGATCCCGCCGAATGCTCCCAAGGAGGGCCAAGATTTACTTGAGGGGTACTGGTCTGAAATTCGCAGCCACATCGAGAACCTAGAAAGGTCGCTTGGCAAGGTAGCCCACGTATACCACGAGATCGTCTATACCGACGGCGATGAGGGCATGGCCATGCTCCAGGAAGTCAACCCCAAGGGTTCGGCGTTCATCCAAGTTCTATGCCAATCTGACGCGAAACTGGAGGCGGCCGAGGACAAGGCTCTGGTGGAAGAGAGCATGGATTGGCAGAGGTGCCTCACCATCGGACTCGCCAGCGAGAAGGTTGCCAAAACGGCCATGGAAGGATTTCAGGAGGCGACCCAGGGTCGCTTCGATCACATTGCGAAGAAGATCGACGACACCCTAAAAATGGGCGAGTCGAGTGTCCTGTTCATTGGCGAGGGCCACCGGATCCAATTTTCCTCCGATATTCGCGTATTCTACGTGGCTCCTCCATCTTTGGACGCCCTCAAACGTTGGCTCTCAAACCCAACGCCGATGCCTGATCCGACTACAACTAGCAATCCTGAGACGGCCGATGAGTGACGGTTTAGTATGCCGACAATAGAGCCGACGCTCCGTTCTCGTGAGTGGCTCGACACCCCTGAACTTTACGGGTGGCTGAGGCGCGCAGCCCTGCGCTCCCAGGGGTTCGGCGAACAACTGCTTGACGACCGTCCACTTATCGGCATCTGTAACTCCTGGTCTGAACTGACTCACTGCAACGCCCATCTGAGGCAGCTTGCGGAGGCCGTCAAACGCGGCGTCTGGCAGGCAGGCGGGCTACCTCTCGAATTCCCCGTCATGTCCCTGGGCGAATACAATATGCGCCCGACCACCATGCTCTACCGGAACCTTATGAGCATGGACGTCGAAGAGTCGATCACCGCCAATCCTCTGGACGCCGTCGTGCTTCTGTCGGGCTGTGACAAGACCACCCCTGCAATGATGATGGGCGCGGCCAGCGCGGACGTTCCGGCTATCGTAGTGACAGGCGGACCCCAGCTCAAAGGCGAGTGGCGCGGCGAAGACCTGGGCACCTGCACCGATTGCCGCCACTACGAACAGGAGCTACGAGCGGGCCGAATTTCGCAAGACGAGTGGCGGGAACTACAGGGCAGCATCATTCGGAGCCCGGGTCACTGTGGGGTCATGGGCACAGCCTCAACAATGGCGTTGGTAGCCGAGGCGATAGGCATGGCGCTGCCGGGTAACGCCGCTATCCCTGCGGCGGACTCCCGCCGAACGCTTCTTGCCGAAAGTGCGGGTCGGCGGGCGGTCGCGGTGGCCCAAGAGAATGTGCGCCCATCCGCCATAATGACTGCGTCCGCTTTCGACAATGCCATCCGTGTCGTGCACGCCGCTGGAGGCTCGACCAACGCCATCGTCCACTTAACGGCATTAGCGGGCCGGTTAGGCATTTCACTACCCCTATCACGCTTCGACGAACTATCACGTGACACGCCCCTATTGCTCGACCTGAAGCCATCGGGGCACTTTCTGATGGAGGATTTTGCATATGCAGGCGGACTGCCCGCACTACTGACCGAACTGTCACCGAAGTTAGATCTCGACGCGATAACGATCTCCGGCGCAACCCTCGGTGCGAATATCGAAGGAGCGACGGTCCAAAACACCGATGTGATCCGTTCATTTGGGAAGCCAATAACACCCGAAGGAGGCCTGGCGGTTCTAACGGGGTCTCTAGCTCCAAACGGGGCTGTGATCAAGACGTCGACGGCGTCACCCGATTTGCTCACACACCGTGGGCGCGCCGTAGTATTCGAGGACCACAACGACTTGTTAAGCCGCATAGACTCCGACGATTTGGATGTCGAGCCCGAGGACGTTCTAGTGATGCGCGGCGCGGGGCCTCAAGGCGCACCCGGCATGCCCGAGTGGGGTTTCCTGCCGCTGCCAAAAAAGCTGCTGCGCCGCGGGGTACAAGACATGATGCGGCTTAGCGATGCCAGAATGAGCGGCACGGCCTTCGGCACCGTAGTCGTCCATGTTACCCCTGAGTCGGCGGCGGGCGGTCCATTAGGCGCCGTACGTAACGGCGACCTTATAGAAATGGACGTCGCAAACCGACGACTCGACCTACTAGTGGACGAAAGTGAAATCAAGAATAGACTGGCCGCAGCACCTCCAAAACAGATCCGGCGATCTCGCGGTTACGGCTGGCTATTCGAACAGCACATCATGCAGGCCGATCAAGGCTGTGACTTTGACTTCCTCACAGCAACTGGCGTTATGGCCAACGTCACTCGATAGTCTTCCTTGCCTGGGTCATCATCCCTTGTGGGGTGGTAGCGTCTCCCTTAGCCATATGAGCAGGTCTGCTAGGACGTCTGGTGTGATCTGGTGATCCATGTCGTACTCGTGGTACTCGGGGTCGTATCCATTGGTTTTGAGAAACTGGCGGGCTAGTTGGGCAGCCTTGACCGGAATCATCGAGTCGGACGTGCCGTGGGATATGAAAATAGCCTGGTCACGTGCCAGTGGCAGCCGATCTCGCATATCACCTACTCCTGGGATCTGTGCGCTCAACGCCACGATTCCCTGGAAGGTATCCGGCCGTGGCAGTCCGTGCCGAAATGTCATCATCCCGCCCTGCGAAAAGCCACCCAGGACAACGTCGCCGGCCTCCACACTGTATTTGTCCATGACATCCGCTAAACAACCTTGGAGTTGCTCCTCGGAGGCGCCATCGTCGTCGAAACCCTCACCTACCGGGACACTCCACGCATACCCGACCATCCCCGGCGCGAGCTCGATCCGTGTCGGCGCATTAGGAAACACGTAGATGTACCCATTGGGATCGAGCAGTGGTACCAATCCGGCCAGGTCTCCCATATGTGAGCCGTAGCCGTGCAGCAATATGACCATCGGATAACTGTCGCCTTGTCGATATCCGTCGGGCTCCACCACTTGATATCGCAAATTTTGGCCTCTGAACTGTCTGGTTTCCAAGATTCCTCCTGTGTTGTGACGCGAACCACAAACGGTCCTTTTGACTTGATGGGAAGCAACGCGTTGAATTAGAATCGACTCTATGGGCCCGCGTGGCTCATTCGATGGTTTGATGCCTGAATAATACTTAGAGGTGGCGATTGAGCAAGTTCATAGATATGCTGTCGAAAGTGGATGAGCAGGCCCCAGCGCCTATGGGATTTGGCATGCGAAATAGGGACCGACGTGCGGCCAACGCGCTGGCTATCGCCGGCACGACGGCACCTTCGGGCCTCACCAAGGCCAAAGCCACTTCAGAGAGAGTCGATGCAGTCCTGTTGACATCTACCGACAAGGACGCAAAGACCCTCGACAAGGCCGCCTCCAAGCTGAAAGACGGAATATGGGGCGTTCGCGGCAGGGCGGTCAGCGCCAATCAGGCCCGCCACCTAACCGAGTCGGGTTGTGACTTTATAGTTTTTGATGCCGAGGGAACCTCGGCTGCACTCCTTGATATTGAGGATTTCGGCAAGATAGTTACTGTCGGTGACCATCTGGACGAGGAAACGGCCCGCAGCATCGCCGGAATTCCCATCGACGCCGTATTGTATACCCCGGGGGAACTTGATCTTCCCCTAACCGTCGGGGCGCTCCTAGCGATCAGTCGGGTGCGCGGGCTGCTCGACCTACCCTACATCATGGCCGTCTCAGAGGCTATCACTGGCGACGACATTGCCGCCCTCCGGAACGTTGGAATCGCCGGATTGGTTATGGACCTCTCCGCGCCGGACGACATCGCCAGCACCGCGAAGGCAATCGCAAGCTTGCCCAGGCGAAAAAACAAGCCGAACCGAAGCAGTGCCCTGGTCCCTCCCGTGGCTGCCGATCAACCACAGGAATTAGACGAAGACTACCCCGACGAAGACGAGGAGTACTAGAGACGAAATAGATAGCTTTATCCCGGTTACCTACCCTCGGACAGCCGGTCCGCCAGGTACTTGGACAACTCGTAACCTTCCATCTTGTCCTGAGTAGTCTTGATGTCGTACTCCACCCGGAAGTGGCCACAGTGCCAGCATCGGAATCGTACACGGCGTAGCTCGCCCTGGGATCGCCGTCTCGTGGCTGACCAACACTCCCGGGATTGACGATGATTCGCTCGTTACCAAGTGGGACCGGGTCGTCCAATCGAAATTCGAGAAACTTTGGGCCGTCCTGCCCCGTCACTCACAGAAACGGGACATGCGAGTGGCCAACCAAGCATTTCGTGGTAGTGAAGTGCTGGAGTTTGACGGCGGCAACGGGAATCGAAACGACATACTCCCACACAGGATCCCTTGGACTATCGTGTACCATCGTAAAATCCTCGATCTCGATCCTGAGCCGCAGATTCGCCAACCAGTCCGCGTCTTCGGTGGATATCTGTTCGGCTGTCCACCGGGCTGCTGCAGCGCAATACACGCCGAGGGTCGGGGCCGTCACCGACCAGATCGCCTAGAGACCAGATCTCATCAAATCCGCCACGGTTCTTAGCGTACTCAACGACGCTACCCAAGGCTTCCAGATTACTGTGGGCATCGGAAACGATTAGCGCTCTCAAATTATCTAGCCCTCATTTTGACCTATAATACGCTTGCCCCTGCCAAAGTTTACACGAAGGGTAAGGCGTCGTAGCTGGCGGCCCTTCGGAGCATGAGACCTTGACGACTCAGTTTACGATCATTACATCAGGCGCCGACGAGACCCGCCGTGTTGGCGCGGCAATGGGACGGGCCGCGCAGGCGGGGGACGTGATCCTACTCCACGGCGAACTGGGCGCAGGAAAGACGACACTGACCCAGGGCATACTACGCGGCCTCGGCGGCGACGATTATGCCAGCAGCCCCACATTCGTGCTGATTTCGGAGTACACGGCCAGGCTGACCCTATACCATGTGGACCTTTACAGGATTAGTAAACCGGAAGACACCTTTGAGCTAGGACTGGACGAGATATTGGACGGCGATGGGCTGTGCGTCGTGGAATGGGCGGAGAGGGCCCTAGACCAATTCCCAACCGAACGCCTGACAGTCGAGTTGCACCGGACCGGGGATGAGACTCGCAGCCTGGTAATCAAGGCCAGCGAATCCGGCTACACTCGCTACCTGCGAGAGATCTCTACCATCAACACGTCCCGGCAAGCATACGGTGAGACATCTAATGGCGCGGAAAGTTAGAGACAGACCTATCGAAATCTGCATCGACACGGCTACTCGATACGCCTCCGTGGCACTGTCATCGCAGGGCGAGGTGACGGCCGAATTTTCCTGGCGGTCGGCTCAGAACCACTCCGTGGAACTGGTTCCGGCGATGCGGCTCGTGATGGAACAGGCCGGGGTGCAAATGGATGCCATCGAGGCCGTGTTCGTCGTAGGTGGGCCGGGTGGTTTCAGTGCATTACGCGTAGGCATCAGCGTGGCAAAGTCGCTCGCCGTGGGTCGGGGCATCCCGCTGGTTGGCGTGGGCACGCTTGAAGTGGAGGCTAGTCCGTACCTGGGTCTCGGATTGCCGGTGTGTGCGGCGGTAGCCGCGAGCCGGTCAACGGTTTACGCCGCCACCTTTGACGGAGGTCTAATGGAAGCCCCTGCAAGCAATCTCCGGGTCGCGAGCCACGAGGAGCTAGCATCGTCTGTGGAACAACCGACGCTGTTTTGCGGCGAAGCCGTCGAAGGCCTGGCGGATATGTTGAAGAAGAGTCTCGGTGATGCCGCAGTCATCACCAATAGCCCGCCTCCGACCAGGAGACCGGCGGTGGTGGCCCAACTTGGCTATTCGCAGATGCAGGCCATCGGGGGCGAAGACCCTGCCTTCCTCCAACCTCAATACATGCGTTCAGCCCAAATCAACTCCGCCAAACGAAGGAAGTGAAAGCCCCAACGCTCATTTTTTCACGTCGATAAGATCAGGCGAGCTTTACATGGGCCTGAGGAGATACCACCTGTCAACAATTCTATAGCTTGTCCAAAATCGTACACAACAATGGAGGCACGAAAACATTGCAAAAGACATTAGTACTGCTGAAACCCGATGCAGTTCAAAGGGGACTCGTTGGTGAACTCGTATCGCGGCTGGAGCGTAAGGGGCTAAAACTTGTGGGGATGAAGCTGGTCAGAATGAACGACGCCCTTGCCCGCCAACACTACGCCGAGCACGTCGACAAGCCCTTCTTCAAGGGGCTGGCGCAGTTCATCACATCGGGACCGCTGGTGGCTATGGCGATTGAAGGCGAAGACGCGATATGCATGGTGCGTACGCTAATGGGAGAGACCAACCCCGCCAACGCGGCGCCGGGCACCGTCAGGGGCGACTACGCCGTGTCCATCGGACTGAACCTGGTGCACGGTTCCGACTCGATTGAGTCGGCCCAACGCGAGCTTGCGCTTTTCTTCAAGGAAGACGAGATTCTTTAATACGATCGCTCTACCGAACCCTGGATCACTGAATCCTGACGGTCTCGGTCGCCTGAGACCAGGCCTCTTCGAGGTGGTAGAACTCCCGTCTATCGGGAGTGAAAATATGGACAATCACGTC
>JASLXL010000006.1 GCA_030740335.1 SAR202 cluster bacterium
TGGGTCGACGGTGCTCACGAAGAACAGCCGGGCGGCTTCGATTAAGGCTGCCTGCTCGTCGGTAATGGCCGAATTTGTGCCTGCCATGCTCTTGCTCCCTCGTAGTACTGCAACTTGATCAGGTCCATTGCTGCCCTGGGATTCACCTCTTTAGCTGAATCAAGTCAGTCAGGGGTATCTTAGACCATTATCGCCTGCAGGGTTGGTGTACCCTAAGTCTGGCGCAAACCATAGGCGGAGACTGACACGTTGGGATTCAACCTGCTGATATACACGCCGGGCGAGCCGGGGCAATCGAACATCCACGAGGGAGAGGACTGGCCCCGTCGACTTCGGGAGCTCATCCCTGACATCCAGGTCAACGTGACCCACTCCGCCGGTGAGGCAATGGAACTCATCGGGGAAGCGGACGCAGCATTTGGCAACATCGTCCCGGAACTGTTCGAACGAGCCGGAAACCTGAGATGGATTTCGTGTCCACAGGCTGGTCCCACCGCAGGCTACTACCACCAGACCCTGATCGACAGCGAAGTCGTCGTGACCAACGTACGCGGCATCTACAACGACTACGTCAGCGCCCACATCATGGCGTTCCTGCTCTCATTTGCCAGCGACCTGCCCGGATACTTCCGCAGTCAGCAAGCTGGTGAGTGGGACCCTCGCCCCATACCGGTGTACCTGCCCCAATCGACGGCCCTGATCGTGGGCGTGGGTGGCATCGGCGGCGAGACAGCCCGCCTCTGCGCCCAGTTCGGGATCACCGTGCTCGGCGTCGACGCCCGCATCACCGACCCACCTCCCGGTGTCTCCGAGTTTCACCCTCCCGAGGCCCTCGATGCTCTGTTACCCAGGGCAAACTTCGTGGTCATGACGGTCCCGGAGACACCTTCGACGCAAGGGATGATGGGGGCCGATCAGTTTCTGGCCATGAATCCAAACGCGTACCTCATTAACATAGGTCGGGGCGCAACGATCAGGTTGGACGACCTCGACGCAGCGCTTCGCGGCGGCGAAATCGCTGGGGCGGCTCTCGATGTCTTCGAAACCGAGCCGCTACCGCCAGGCCACCCACTGTGGACGGCCCCAGGAATGCTAATCACACCCCACGTCGCTGCGGCGTCTGGACCAAACCTGGACGAGCGACGCACAGAGCTGTTCATGGACAATTGCGTGCGATTCGACGAGGGCCGACCTCTACGGAACGTAGTGGACAAGGCAAACTGGTTCTGAGGTGCTACGCACGCTTGTGGGGCGGAGCTGGTGCTGACGAATCCAGCGGACTGCTGTGGAAGGCCACAAAGACCTTGCGGGCGGGAGTGGTGCCCCCGGTGGGACTCGAACCCACGCGCCCGGCTCCGGAGGCCGGTGCTCTATCCACTGAGCTACAGGGGCGACGTCTCCAAATATATCACAAGACCATCTCCCAAGACCCCTTCCTCATGGCCGATACTGGTCTTGTCGAGGCACCGTTTTCAGTTGACAATTCTCCTTGCCCGTCAATATCATTGAATTGGCTATCGAACGGTATCGCCAACAGTCATGAACCCTTCGATGACGGCCAGAAGCGCCGCATCGAATCTTGATCTAGGAGACACATGAGACAGTATCTGCGTGCGATCAAACCTGGCCTGGGATCCACCATAGCAGTCCTATCGTTGCTACTGCTCGCAGCATGCACGGGTCCTCAGGGTGATACGGGTCTGGCTGGCAACGCAGGGAATCCGGGCAAGCCGGGTCGTGCGGGTGAGGAAGGACTGCAGGGCACCAAGGGCGACCCGGGAGAGCCCGGCAAACCAGGCAATCCCGGCAGTCCGGGCAAGCCAGGATCGATTGGGCCAGAGGGCCCGGAAGGCCCAGCGGGCGAAGGCATCTCTTCGGACGCGGCCCTCATCATCAGCAAGTCCGGCTTCTACCTGAATGAGCCCCTCACGATATCTGGTTCTGGGTTCGGTAAGTTCGAGCCGATAATCCTATTCTTTGATCTCGGCGATGGAAACGAACCCAACTTGGGATTTGCCAATGCCAATAAGGGCGGCGCATGGACCATAACCATACCAGGCGCCGACACACTCTCGGGTGTGAACTCAAATGTTGATCTGCTGACAGAGGCGTCGGTTGTCACCCTCAAAGCTGTGGGAGAGCTTGGCAGCGCCGCCAGCACCCCGGTCACCGTGCTCGGAGAGGCCGCTCCGGAGATCGTCGAAATCCCGTCGGCCACCCTTTCGGCGGGCCTGGTACTGGTCGGCGGCGACATACCCGTCCTAGGCGCGGGATACGCCCCCAACGAGACGGTCACCATCGTGGCCATCACCGGCAGTGGGGAAGTCACAACAATCGGCACGGGGACGGCCAGCGAGTCTGGAGCCCTATTGGTGTCGATCACCGACACACTGGGAGCCGGCGCATACACCATACGTGGCGTTGGGGAGTCTGGAGCAGTCGCTACAGCCGCTCTAGTCGTAGTCACCGAAAAGTAGGCTGCCCGCTCTTCGATCTACAAGGCCCAGCCAAAAATACGAGCCGTCCCGGTACTGTATGAAATCCTAAGACCGAGATACGCGCAGCTTCTTCAACCGCCTACCGATCGTCGAAACTACCTCTATCTTCAGACCCTCACCGAAGACTAGGTCGCCCCGGCTCGGGATTTTGCCCAGTCTGTCGTACACGAACCCACCCACCGTGTCGAACCCATCCGCCTCGACGACTATGCCCAGCAGTTCGTCCAACCGATCGATGCTAACACGGGCATCCAACAAATATTCGTCTCGCCCCGTGGTCTGGATCTCCAACTCGTCGACATCGAACTCATCCTGGATCTCGCCTACGATCTCCTCGAGCAGGTCCTCGATGGTCACCAGACCCGACACGCCACCATACTCGTCGATCACGATAGCCAAATGAACCTGGCGCGCCTGGAACTCGTTCAGCAGTTCTTCCAGGTTCTTGGCCTCCGGAATAAACAGCGCCGGTCTCATGTGGTCACCAGCCAACGCCTCAGGCGTAGGGTTTGTGCTCAGTAGGCCAAGAAAGTCCCTGGAGTAGGCAACCCCCTCGATATGGTCCAGATCCTCACCGTAGACCGGGATCCTACTGTGGCCTGAATCAAGCATACGCCCAACAAGATCAACAAGCGGGGTGCCCATCTCAACCGCAACCATATCCCCCCGTGGCACCATTATTTCGCGGGCAGTCGTGTGATCTAGCCCAACAACGCCACGGATCATCCGGGCCTCACGCTCGTCCATCGGCTCACCGTTTACGTCGCCAGGGCCATTGTGGTCACCCGACGCAGACTCGCCCTCGTCGTCCATGCCATTACTTCTCAACGCGATTGCATCGATTACAATAGTCCCGAGGGCCAGCAAGGGAGCCAGGATCCTGCTGAAGTGAAATACGATCGACGCCGTACGCAGCGCAACCGACTCACCGCATACCCTTGAGAGCCCAATGACCACGACCTGGAGCAACCCCAACCCTGCCAACACCGCAAGCCCTACCCCGTATTGCGCAGCCCAGTGCACGGATTCCAGGGTGGACAAAAGGGCGGCGCCCGAGGCAAGGCTAAGGCCAATGATCAGGAACTTCAGCAGTGTAAGTGAACTCGCAGGACCGAATGGGATCGAGTGAAGTCTCTCCAGAGAGTCCGCCCCGCCCGTCCCCTGTGCCGCGAGCATCTGGACACGCTCACGTCGGACCGAGAGCACACTCGACTTCAGTAGGGACACCAGACAAAAGCTAAACCCTGAGATGGCAAGTACCACCCAGGGCAACGTACTATCGCTTTCCAATGCTCCTCATCCTGCCTCGCCTTGACGGGCCGCAAATCGGCCGCGATCAGGAGGCGCCTTGAAACGGTTTCCTCTATTCCTGACACGTCATTTGTTCGTCGTCTTCGTCTTACCTCCCTTACTTATCTCACGGGCCGGCGCCCCAACGACCAGGGCATCGGCAGGAACGTCTTTCGTAACAACCGACCCCGCTCCGGTAGCCGCGCCGCGACCCACCGTGATGGGAGCAACTAGCATCGAGTCAGACCCGATGAATACCTCATCCCCAATCGTCGTCCTATGCTTGGCCGTACCATCGTAGTTGCACGTCACCGTGCCCGCTCCAATATTGACGTTGGCACCCACATCGGCGTCTCCAATATAGCTAAAATGACTCGATTTCGTGCCCTGCCCAAGATGGCTGCTCTTGATCTCAGCATGACTTCCAATACATACACCGGATGCCAACCGGCTCCCGGCACGCACATGACTGAACGGACCCACGGCAACACCACTATCCAGGATTGACCCCCGGACCACAGAAGCGAATACACTGCTACCGTCGCCAATCGTTGAGTCGTCCACCACGGTGTTAGGTCCCAGAGTGCAATCCCGACCTATTTTCGACGCTCCCTTGACGTGGGTGTTTGGCATCACCACCGAATCTTGTCCTATCTCCACATGCGCATCGATGAACACCGAGGCCGGATCGGGCATCGTCACTCCACTCATCATACAATCATGTCGAATCCGGTCTCGGAGCGATGCCTCGGCACTCGCCAGCTGGACCCGGTCATTTACCCCTTGAAACTCCTCCGGCTCCTGTGGCCGGACCGACTCCACACGTTCGTCCTCGGTCACTGCCATCGCAACCAGATCGGTCAATCGGAGCTCGCCGTTTACGGCAGGACTCAACTCATCTAGATGAGGCCAAAGCCACTGAGCGCGGAAGCAGTAGACGCCCCCGTTGATCTCATTGACCGCCAACTCAACTTCGTCTGCCACATCGTGTTCGACGATCGACGTGATGGAGCCATCTTGCCGCCTGATCACCCGGCCCAGGTCGCCGGGACTCTCAACCTCAATCGTAACCAGCGTAATGACCGCCCCGCTCTCGATGTGTCGTTTCGCCAGTCTACGAAGTGTCGCTGGGGTAACAAGGGGTACATCGGCAGACAGGACCACAATGTGAGTGGCCAACGGCGAAGAGCCCTTCGCCTGGAGCAGAGCATGGCCAGTTCCAGACGGGTTGGACTGCTCAACGTATCCGATGCGTCCGCCCAGCGCCTGCTGAACCGCTTCAGACCCCGCTCTTACAACCGCTACGGTGTCCTCGATGCCGGCACCCTCAATTGCGTCAACAACCAGCGCAATCATCTCCCTGCCGCAGACGCGGTGGAGCACCTTGGGGACGCGGGACTTCATCCGGGTACCCAATCCAGCAGCTAGAACGACAGCAGCCAGGTTATTCATGGCTCATAAATAGATAAGCGCCCTACGCATACGGATTTCAATCCACGCGTCGAGCGCCAGTCACTAGCCTATATTCCGAAATTAACGTCCACTTATCGCCAATCGTATCAGCGCTCCAGTTACTATGTCAAGACAATCTTGGGACTGCCGACGTCGGTAGTCCCCATCGTCCAAGGCTCCAAATCGAACATGCGCGCATGAACAAATGCGGGGCTTTTGAACTACGTGCAGCTACACTTTTCGCATATTTGACCCTGTGATAAACTGTGGTCAAAACACGTCAAACGTGGGGATATCTCTCCTGTATCGGCGCTGAGAGGTGAAAAAGTGAACTGGTTCGACTTCGTTTTGCTGGCTATTCTAATTGTCAGCCTCTTATACGGGATGCAGTCCGGACTAATAAAGGCAGCGTTCGTAGCTGTGGGCGGGTACGTTGGCTGGCTCCTTGCAGGGCAGTTTGGCGGTCGCGTGGGCAGCCTATTCGATAGCTCGCTTGGGAACGAAACCCTCGTCTCAGTCATCTCATATGCCATAATAATCGTCGGCACACTGATCGTCGCGGGCATAGCCGCAAAGATCGTCAAGCCCCTCCTAACAGTCTTCACCCTCGGCATGTCGAGCATGGTCGACAAGCTCGGAGGTCTGGTCCTAGGGCTCTTGATCGGCGTCTCCATTGCAGGTGCCCTGATCATCGGTGCAGCCAGGCTGACATACGACTTTGAAACATCCATCCTCACCGATAAGGTACCCGATCAAGTCGCGGGCAACGTGGGGCAAATCGAGGGGCAGCTAGTCAAGGTGGAGAGTGTGAAAGAGAGCCTGGAGACCGCCCTTGGTGAGTCTCAGCTTGTCCCCACCTTCGTAAATGTAGTTGACTCGCTACCAGGTGACGCTCTAGGCTTCATTCCGGCCGACTTCATGGAAGCGCTGAAGATCCTCAAGGCACAGATAGACAAAACAGACACAGACTAAGGAGCCCGCGACCGCGGCAGGGATGCTGACTTACGCGCCCGTTCTCGTCCTAAATCAGAACTATCAGCCCTTCAACGTGTGCAACGCCCGCAGGGCCTTTGTTCTGCTGGGACTGGGGAAGGCCGAGTTGATGGCCAACGGTCGGGGCGACATACGTAGCGTGTCCATGGTCTTTCCCGTACCGTCGGTAATCCGTTTGGTCTACATGGTCAAGCGGCCACTCCTGCGACGACGCCTATCGCGACGCGCCATATTCCTCCGAGACAAGTACACCTGCCAGTACTGCGGTTCGGAATCCAAAACTCTGACTCTCGACCACATCATCCCGCGGTCGAGGGGCGGCGCCCATGTCTGGGATAACATCGTCAGCGCCTGCATCCCGTGCAACCACCGAAAGGCCGGATACAGCCTTGCGGAGTCCAGCATGAAGCTGCGACGCAAACCCGGCCCACCTCGCCCAGACCCCTTCTCGTTGTTACGGCAGCGGACAATACTGGACGAGTGGCGCCCATTCATACCCTGGTCGGCCTAGGTGGACCAGCTAAACACAGTGGCATCAACAAGCTACTGCCCGATCACATCCTCCATGACTCGGAGGACATTGCCCCCCAGCACCTTGCGCACATCGACATCTGAATAACCCCTGCTGAGCATCTCCTCTGTCAGCACGGGTAACTTTGAGCAATCCTCGAGTCCGGTGGGAGTAAAGCCGATGATCCCGAAGTCGGAGCCCAGACCCACGTGGTCGATTCCGGCCACCTCGACCATGTGATCGATATGGTCCAATACTCCCTCGTATGACGGCAGCTTCAGCCCCTTGACAGGCTCCGCGAAAGGCTCCTGTTGCTGGGTGTCAAAGACCATTACGGGGGCTGTTTCCAGCCCGTCTATCTGACGACGCAGCCCTTCGGAGACGAATTCCGGCACGAATGTAGCGCACACGACGCCATTACCCTTGCCAACCGCCTTGAGCTGGTCGTCACTCATGTTCCTGACGTGACCGCACAGCGATAAGGCGTTTGAGTGGGACGCCATGACAGGATTCTCTGTAGTCTCCATCGTGTCCCAAAAAGTCTTCACCGCTACATGTGAGATGTCCACTATCATGCCGATACGGTCCATCTCCCGTACCACGTCACGCCCAAAGTCGCTCAGGCCATCGTTCCGGGGCTCGTCTGCAATACCGTCGGCCCAGTTGTTGGTGTTGTTGTGAGTGAGAGTCATGTAGCGGGCCCCCAGACCATAGTAGGCGCGGAGCACACCTAGGTCGTCGTCGATGGAGTGGCCGCCCTCGACACAGACGACCGCAGCCAGCTTGTCCTCAGCCTTCAGCCTTCGTATATCGGCAGCCGTATAGGCCATCTCGATCTGGTCGTCGTTGCGTTCGCAGGTCTGGCGAACCGCGTCGATGAAGTCGATTGTCCGACGTACTGCAGCCACCTGCGAGAACCGTTGCGGATTGGACCAGGCAGCAAAAAACTGGGCCGTCACGCCGCCCTGCCTCATCTTGGGAAAAGTCACCTGACGGCCATCAGTGTCCTCCGCCAGCTCCTCCCCTAGATCCACGACCCAGCCGATATCGTCGGAGTGCGCATCCACCACGATAGAGGAGAAATGAACGTCTCGGGCCTGTTGTGTAATCACTGTTGTGCTCCCTCCTGGGAATAGAGAAATGGACTATCAAAAAGCCCACCGGAGCGTAACAGAAATCGACCAACAGAACGAATACACAGTCTCGACTAGCCCCACCAAAACCTATGGTAGCATGGGCAACAATACGGACAAGGTTCTCAAGCACAATCTGATCGGCTCGTAGTGGCAGGTAAACCCATGCAGGACAGGATCTCAAGCAGAACAGGGAACCGCTACCCATGGCTCCGAACATCGATGACTACCTTTCGGGCCGGAATCCACGATATCAGGGCGATGAAGAAAGTGATGATTGAGGCGACTGCCTTCGCCTCGGCACATGGTGAGGTTGATAGGGTCTGCCACGGTCATAATTATCCTCGACTGGATGGATGATCAGGTGGACTTACCGGCCCTCCACGTGCCGGATTTCGTCCAATGACTTCTGGATGATTAAAACTACAGACCCGCAACTACAGCAACCCGTGCTACACCCGCGAACCCAGCACGGAGGCCGCTGCCCGACCGATAGTCACACCTTTCGCCAGGGAGCCGGAGGTGGTGTCGTCGGGCGCACAAGCCTGTACCAGCTCTGCCGAGTGCTTGGCGTATTTAGCGGTAGTGGAGTCCAATTTATCCGTAACCGACTTGCGGCGAATACGGGCTAACAATAGATAAGTGGAACGGCTAAGGAGGTCTGGGCTCTTCATACCCGGATATGAGCCCTGTTTCTCGTTCGGGGTACGTGACATCTATCCTATGAACCAGGCCCACGCAATTTGGTCGGGTACCCTGGTCACACACGAGGGCGATTCGTACTGGCCTTGCGTCAGACTGAGCACGGAGAACTTCATTGAGGTTCTGGAGTCCCAACGGCCACTGTGGCCTCGGCCTTTGGACAAGACGCAGCTTCGTCTGTACGAAGCAGCGCACCGGTTGAAGCAGTTCGGCGCCGTCACGAACCCCGACTCTCCGACACTGGTGGCAGACGTGAACACGGCCCAGCAAGAGTGGCTGGCTGAACAGCAGCGGCCGCAGCCTGTACCCAACGGCCCGACCTAGTCCGGCTCCGGAATCGGCATGAAGACGAGGCGTGTCAAAAACAGCACGAAAAGCAGTACGGCGCCGGCAAGCAGCAGAGGGACGAGATTCCCGAGTAGACCCACAAAAAACAGGACAATCGCAGCCACGGACAGGAAAACGAACACCCAGTATTTAATCATAGTGAAGCGTCCAGCCCCTCGTGGAAGAGCAAACAGTTGCCCGGTCAAACCAACCCCAGTTGGCGATGACTCGCCAATAGCAGGGCAAGTCATCACCAACTGGGGTTATACCAGGCTACATCCAAGTAATGACTCGAACGACTTTGGAACGTGGATCAGGAGGGACACTTGTCCGGAGCACTTCTCCAGTTCCCGGCCCAGCCTTTTCGAGGAAGCTCCGTGGGAAACACCTTGATCAGACCTTTCATCCCGTCTTCATAGTGCTTCCCGCCGCCCTCGAATGAAGCGAACTCGAAGTCCCCGACCGTTGCGGGTACAGTAAACTCGATGATTGTAGCCTGGCTGGAAGGCGCCTTCGTGACCATAAACCCGCTGGTACCATTTGTAACATTTTCGTCGCCCTCACGTGTGAGTATCGCTCCGCCGGAGCTAACGGATTTGACCGGCCCAATCACGGCAACTTCAATTTCATCAAGCCAATCGGTCTCGAAACCAGTCGATGAACCGCCCTCTTTTTTGACTCCATAACCGACTGTGAATCCATGATCATTCGTAGTTGAATTGTTGGTGAGGATTACGCGCACCTTCTGGCAGGCGATCAGATCAATCCTCTCGGGAGTGAACTTGAAATCGTCCATACTGATGTTGAGCGTCCCAATCCCGCTGTTTTTATCGAACTTAGGGGTCATAACATCACCCCCTCCACTCCCGCAAGCCATAGCAAAGAAAAGCAAACCGGTAATTGCTACCACAATTCTTGAATACTTCATCACAATCTCCTCATAGCGCCCCATGGTAGATTCCCGATAAACGATGATTGACCTAGTTAACGCTCAAACTCCCCGTGTGCGTATCACTGTTACTCGCAATTCTCCCACCGGGTCTGCCCGCAAAGACCTCTTTGAGACCAATTACAATTCCGGGAGGAGAGACAACGTCCGTAATGCCGTCGGCAACCGATATCCCTGGAGGGTTGACATCGACGATCTGTCCCTGGGCCGCGAATGCGACCGAGATCGTTCTCTTAAACATCGCGTCCCTCCTTCTGGAGATGCTGCTAGATTACCACGTGGCCGGTGACTCATCAATATTTACAACCCGTAGTCACGATTGCTTGGAGGGCGACCAGTCTACATTCCGGTCTACCTGTTCGAGCAGAACGACTCGAGAACCGAGGATCGGACGTTGCGAGCAACCGCCTTGAGGTCGGCTCCTGACCCCGTTGCAGCGCGTGGTAGAATGACATCTCCATTGGCCCCGAGTTGAGGTGAAGCCTAACGTAGCATCTGCACCGCGGCACTTGTGAGTACGGGAGACCCACCATATGCTCGTAACCCTCGCCCGCCGCACCCTCCTCGCCCCGCCTACCATCTTGGCCCTGTCGATAATGGCTTGGATCATCACCCAGCTGCCCCAAGCCATCGTTCTGTTGCTCTGCACCCTGACTGTCATAGGTACGCTGCTGCTCGACATTTTTCTGGGTGCCCACTCCCACGCATCAGAATTGACCAGGGCCCGCCGACCCGTAATACGAGATCGAAGGAGGTTGTCATGAGATATATGCGAATCACCGTAGCGATTATTGGTCTCGTCTTCCTAGCTACTGGCTGCAGCAATGATCCGGTAACCCCGGACGAAGATGGGATCCTCACGGTCACAATGGACGACACCAAGTTCACACCCGCCGAGATAGATCTAAAAGTCGGCGAGCCCGTCCGGCTGATATTGCACAACAAGTCTGAGACACAGGACCTCGGCTTTAGGATTGGCTCGGGACCAACAAGTCAGGCGGGCTCCGTCAATGGTTTCACAGAGGATTTCTTCGAAGGCGTGGAAGTTAAGGTGATTGGCCCGGCCAAGCTGATCACAGTCGGCGAGGCCATCCTCACGCGTGAAGGCGACGGCGCAGTGGAAGAGAGTGATGGCGGAAACACAAATGGGGATCCCGGATTCACTGTACTCAAAGGACCCTCAAGCGAGGCCACCATTATCGAATTCGTCGTCCCAGACAAGTGGGAGTTGGAATGGGAATTCGCTTCTTTTGGAGACGGTGGAAACTCCTATGAAGATGGGCTGCGAGGCGTCTTGAAAGTGTTCCCCTGCATACGAGCCGGAGGGGCCTGGGGCCAGAAAAACGCATGTTAGGCGTCCAGACCCACAGGGCTCGTGGGGTCACCCCGCATTCCTCGGAGCACTCATCGGACTGGCGAAGCCGTCTGGGGATCCTCGCCAGCTTCAGCCAGGCAAGGCTATGCCGACCGGCTCAAGCGCCGTCGATTCCCGTAACCCACGAGTTACCATACGATCTCGAGGTGGCCATAGCACACTTTGTGACCTGCTACGACCACTCGCGCTGTCACATCGCGCTGAGTAAGGTCACTCCGGCTAACGTGCTCAACGGAAGGCGGGAGCATATACTCCAACAGAGGAAGGATGTGCAACTACAAACGATCTATCCGGGAACCCAGCGCTGAATTTCCATAACAACAATTCTCCCGGGGCGAGATCTGTCCCATTTTTGTTGATTGACAACAAAGTACTATCGGCCCCTTAGCCTAGGATCGAGGACATCGCGCAGCCAGTCGCCCAACAAGTTGGCGCCCAGGACAACGAGCACGATTGCCAACGCGGGGGACGCGCTGAGATGCCAGGCCACGGCGATATAGTCACGCGAGTCAGCAACCATCTTGCCCCAGGTGGGGATGATACTGGCCACGCCCAATCCTAGAAAGCTCAATGCCGCCTCTGTGAGAATGATCCCGCCAAAGGTCATACTGCTGGAAACAATTACTGGTTGTATGGCATTCGGCAAGATGTGGCGCAGCATGATACGGGTATCACTTGCCCCAATGACACGGGCAGCCTGGACGAAGTCGCGGTCTCGTAGGCTCAACTCCTCACCACGTACCAGTCTTGCAAAGCCAACCCAGCTGCCCAAGCCTAGGAATAGTATGATATTCAGCAAACTTCCACCAAGGAAGGCGATCACTGCGATAAGGAGGACTAGGAAAGGGATGGCTGACTGTGTATCGGCGACTCGCATGATGATGTCGCCGACAATGCCCCCCCTGTATCCTGCTATCAGGCCCAGTGGTATGCCGGAGATGATGCCGACAGCCACCGAAGAAAAGCCTACGAGCAATGATATTCGTGACCCTACTATTATACGGCTCAGAATATCGCGGCCCAAATTGTCCTTTCCCAAGATACCCGCGCCTTGCTGTGTGTCGATCCAGATCGGCACGGCGAAAGTGTTGCCGAGGTCGATCGCCACTGGGTCCTGAGGAGCAATCCATGGGGCGAAGATCGCTATCACCACAAAAAATCCGACCAACGAGCCTCCGAGGACCCCTTGGCGATGAAGCCACAGGCGAGACAGAAGGCTCACCCTACGCTTGCGACGACGTGATTCATTTAGTTCTGTGGACATATTCAGACTGGTCATTGGCTAGTTAGTTCCAGATATAGTCTCGGTACCCTGAGGTTCTATTTGTATCGAATCCTCGGGTCTACCACTGCATACAGCAGGTCCATCACAAGAAAGACCACTACAGTCAACACGGAAAAAAGGAGCACGTCCAAGAATACTACTGGGAAATCTCTATTCGCGACTGCCTGCGCCATGAGATTCCCGACACCAGGCCACGAGAATACGACCTCAACAACTATGACTGTACCTATCAGATTTGGGAGCGAGGAAACGACCACGGTGATAATGGATATGCTTCCGTTTCTCAAAGCGTGTCTGAGTATCACCAGACGTTCGCCCAATCCTTTCGCCCTGGCCGTGCGTATGTAGTCCTGGCTCAACGCTTCCAGCATCCCTGAGCGGCCAATCCTTGCGACCACGGCAATTAGTGAGGTTGAGAGAGTTAGTGCGGGCAGAATAATGTGTTTCCAGGAACCGGTACCTGAAGTCGGCAAGATTCCAAGCTCAACCGAAAACAGGATTATCAGCATGATTCCCAGCCAAAATTGAGGTATGACCATCCCTATCACAGCCAGCGTAGTGGCAATGTTGTCGGTTAGTGTCCCTCTCTTCACAGCAGCGATAATCCCCAAGGGTAATCCGATAGCAAGACCTAAGGCAGTCGCCGCAGCTCCCAGACGAAGGCTGTTGGGTAGCCGCTCACGGATCAACTTTGTAACTGGCACGCCGTAGCGGAAGGAGTACCCGAAATCACCCTTGAGTGTGCGCCCCCAGAATAGAAAGTATTGCACAGCAAGCGGACGGTCCAGACCCATCTCATGCCGTATCTCCAGGTACTCCGCACGAATCTCCTCCGGCGTCCTGTTCAGATCCAGGCTTACACCGAGACTTGCAGGGTCCCCTGAGACGCGGATGAGGAAAAATACGAAGGTGACCACAAGGAACACGACGAGTACTGCTTGCATTAGGCGGCGAACGATGAAGGCAGTCATCTAGCTCACTTCTCAGAAGAAACACATACCGGCGAGGCCGCATGGCCTCGCCGGTATGTGACTTCTTCTATTTCGGTTATCTGGTGCTAGGGCTACTCAGACGGTATCCGTAGCTCAAAAGACTTGCTAGCAGTGATCAAGGGCATGTCCGGGCTTATCGCGAACACATTTGGAATCGTGTACGCATGGATCGCCTGGGCCTCGTCGCAGATGTACTCTGAAATCTCGAGGACTGCCTTCTCACGCGCCACAGGATCCGTAATCAGGGATTTGGCGTCACGCATCTCGACGAACTTGGGATCCGCGGCCGCTCCCCACATGCTGGTCGTATTGTCGCTAAGGTACCAGTTGAGCCCTATGTTCATAAACCCGTCGGGCAGCGTCCCGTTGATCAGTAGCTGCAGCCATTCCCCAGACTCCGGATATGACATGTCGACGTTGATGCCCACCTGAGTCCACTGAGCGGCTATGGCATCCAATAGGGCCCTATCTCGGAAGTACCTGGCGGTGGTGGCGGACCCCGTCACTGTCACTCCATTGGGATAGCCCGCTTGTACCAACAACTCACGAGCCCTGTCTGGGTCGTAATCATACCTGCCCACCAAGGCCGGGTTGTACCCAAATCCTCCCTCCGCCACTATCTGGCATTGGAGGCGACTGCCGTAACCACCGGCTATGGTCTCCCACATGGCATCCATATCCAAGGCGTACAACATCGCTTGCCTTACTTTTTTGTTTGACAAGCTCTTGTTCGTCCCATAGACATTCAAACCTATGTACATGCTCTGCATGCTGTCGCCAACGAAGATTTGGAAACCATCCTTGATCAAACTCGGTACCAACTCAGGAGGGGTCGCCGCTATCACGTCAAACTCCCCGCTCTGCAGGCCCGCGACCCGAACGGCTGCCTCTGGCACGTGGCGGACCGTGACGTTCTTGATTACGGGAAGAGGCCCCGGGTAGTCATCCCATCGCGTCAACTTGATGAAAGAGTCCCGCTGCCACTCAACAAATTTGTAGGGTCCCGTGCCTACCGGGTCATCGATGTAGCCATCGAGCCCGACTTTTTCGAGGTGTGCTGGGGCCAGAGGCATGAATGTGAAGGCAGACGCCCACCTATCGACAGGGGCTTTCAGCTTGAACTCCATGGTGTAGTCATCA
Organism: SAR202 cluster bacterium; assembly: GCA_030740335.1. The sequence goes on from JASLXL010000006.1 coordinate 14,648, forward strand.
ACCACGGTTCCCGTGTCCTCATAATCCTTGAAGCCCGTAAATTTCCAGGTGAATTTCTCTGGTTGTGAAGCGGAGAGTAGGTCGAAAGATTTCTTCAACCCCGGAGCATCCAGCTTCTCACCATTATGAAAAACAATGTCCTTCTTGAGGACAATCCGTATGGTCGTATCGTCGAGGAGCGCCATAGACTCAAGGAGCTCTGGCTCGACTTGACCGGAATCATCGTTTAGGGCCGCCAATTGCCCGTACACTAGCCTTGAAAACAAGCGGCTCTGAAGCGAGGGAATCGTGTTCCCCACGAGAGTTACGGGAATAGCGCCGACAGCGAGCGTCATCTCGTCAGGATACGTGGCTGCGGCCGCAACTTCGACTATTTTTTCTACAGAGACTTCTTTAATTACTTCTTTAACTACTTCTTTTTCAACTTCAACTTCAACTTCTTTAACTACTTCTTTTTCAACTATCTTTTCGACTTCGACTTCTTTGATCACTTCCTCGGTTGTGGTGCACGCGATGGAGAAAAGTAAAACCAATATTCCCATCAACGCTATCACTGTCGACTGTCCTCTAAATCTTTTCATCATGCCATTGACCTCCTCAAAGTTTAGCTATCTCTTCCAAAACGGGCCAGAAATCCAGTTGATCGACAGCGTGGCTTCGGTAAATCCCTACCGCATTGGCGCCATTTGCTAACGCGACGCGGGCACCCTCAACCATTAGATCGGACTCTTGGAAGCTACCCGGATGATAGCAGGAGAGCTCGACTATGAGAGGACAGCGCCCCTTGATCAAGTCTGCCGCATACTTAGTCTGATGCGCGACCTTTTTCAGGTTCGAGTCTGTGCGGAACCACAGGTAGAACTCGTCTACGATTCCCAGATCGACCCACGCTGGCCAATCCTGCAATACCTTGATGTACTCCTCCTGTTCACCTGCAATGATCGTGGTCGAGAAACTTATGTCAGGGAACCGTTGTTTGACCTTGTCTCTCGTCTCGATCAAGACACGCGTTATGTAGTCACTCCTGAACTGCATCCAATCGGCATCGTTATTGGGAAGGTTGAACGGGCTGCTACCGTGCTTGTCTTGAAATTCCGACACCACTCGGTCCTCATAACCGTATGGAACGACCCCGTTCTCGTCCTCGTTTCCCAGCACAAATTCCACCTGAAGTCCATCACCTCCGCCTGACTCCAGTGCGTCCAAGAACACCTTGGTCTGGTGGGCTCGTACCTCCGGAAACGCTGGACTCAAGTAGAGGTCTTCACCCGGTCTCAGGGCGTAGGATCTATCCCTGGTGAGACTTCGAAACTGAGGGTGTTGCCTCGCAAAATCGGTCATAGTCGTTGTAACGGTAGGGCTATCCCATATGGGACGATGGCGATCCATAACCGCCCTCGCCTCAGAGGATCCCACTACGGGTCGGAGAAAGTCGAGCGACCACCCATAACCTACCTTGGAGGATCCGTGACGTGGAAACGAATTGTAGTTGACATATGGATGAACTTCAATGCCGACGGCGTTGGCGGCCTCCGTCAACACTCTTGTCTGATCACCGCCAATAATCTTGGTTATTCCGACGCTGGAACACTTTGATACCCAAGCTGCTACATCTTCAGGGAATGACAGATCACCAGGGCTACTTGAAACGATAGGTGGGCCCCAAAGGACCAGTTGCCGATTCATGTGTCTAGGTCCCTTCCTTATCTCTTAGTGTCTCTTAGTTTTCTAGACACTACTTCTCCATCTTGCTCTTCTTTTTTGGTAGTCTTTTCCGGTATCAGGGCCATCAGGGCCGCGTCCAAAGCTTCTACTGGAACCAGCCTAATACCAGTGGCGATACTACTTGATGCATGGGTATGAAGTCAAGTCTGCAGGAATGGTCTGGTTACCTGTGCACAGGTAACCTCGTGATATTTTCCTCCAGTGATATAAGAACTTTATCCGCACAAAACAGAATGCATTTTGGCTAATTAACAAAACATAATTTAGGACGCGAATAGTTGCACTACTTAAATGAGTGTTTTCACCACATTTGCCAAGCGAGTAATACCCTCTTTTATTTCCGTCTCTGTGTTGAAACTAAAGCAAAGACGCGCTTTGTTGCGGCCTTGATCTTCACCAGTGGCAAAATTAGGTCCTAAATCATATGTTACGCCCTCTTTCGCCGCAGGGCCAGAGGCCGCAACAAGATCGATATTGTCTTCCATAATTAGCCAAGTGTATAGCCCCCCTTCAGGGACGCTCCATGTTGCTATATCTATTAGGTTATCATGCAAAGCATCTAGCATAGCATCTCGTCTCGACTTAAGTACAAGATTCAATCTAACAAGGTGGTCGTCTAGCCTAGTAGTCGCGAATTTATAGACCGCCAGCGCCCCAAACTGAGTCACACCTCGACTCCCTTTGATAGCCATTACAGTTTCCAGTAATTGGCGGGATCCAACCAAGTATCCTATACGCATACCAGGAACTATCATTTTGCTGAAAGTACCCGTGTGTATTACCAGTCCAGAGTCATCTAATGAAGCAATCGATGGTACAGGTTTGCCTTCGAATCTGAACTCAGCAATTCCGTCGTCTTCAACTATCGGGATGCCTTTCCTGACCGCGACATCTAATATCTCCCTACGTCTCTCGATCGGCATTGTCCAAGATTGAGGGTTTTGAAACGTCGGGATAAGATAAATCATCTTGGGTTTCTTCCCGGCTGCTAGAGACTCATCTATCGTTGTCTCCAGTGCATCCGGTAACATACCCTCAGCATCGCTTTCAACACCGCGGATATCGGAACTGAATCGATTCAACGACCACAAAGTTCCGCCATAAACGAAGTCATCCACAATAACAACATCACCCGGATCTACCAGTGCTTCTACAACAAAGTGAATCGCCTGTCCCGATCCCTCTGTCAAAAGAACTTCATCAGGGGTAAAGTCCATGTCTCGCTTTTCTGCTAGACGCTCAACGATATACTCCCTTAGAGGAGGATATCCCTGGGTATCAGGGTACACCGAAGCTGTATTACTCACTTCCTTGAGAACCTCACCCATAGCGGCATGAGCCTCCATAATAGGTAAGCTTGCCGGATCAGGGTAAGACATGACAAACGGGTATGGGGGAAGAACTTTTCCCTTCCCTGGAAGCGGCAAAGGTTCTGGTGCTGTTTTAGACCTCAGCGGCCCGAAATTAAATTTTTCTAATTCGTTTGGATTCACTAGGCTCCTATCTTCACGCCATCTTGTATAGAACTTACCAAATGTCGAATTTCATCCTCAGTGTTGAATCCCGCTACAGATATTCGCATTCCAACATGATCTAGTCTGAGGGGTGCCGTTAACCACTGGGCCTTAACTAATATGTTTCGATCTGTATCCAGCCATTTAACCAACCTGTGAAGATCGTCCTCAGTATAGCCGTCAAACGATAGAGTAGTGACTCCCGCAGATTTACCAGGCTCAAGGGGTGTAAGTACGTTCACTCGAGATGTGTTTAACATCTCTTCCCGTAGGATGTTTGATAACGTTGATACGTGATCTCTGACCACATCCTGTCCCACATTTATCATGGTTCTGGCGGCCTCACCTAGACCTATTACAAGCGCATGGTTATAAGTGCCAAGTTCTGTTCTAGAACGTATGGTTGCTTTTTCTAACGGTGCGTCAGGCTTGGACCAAGCGCCAATATCCGGAGTGAAATAAGGCCTGAAACCTTCTGTATGGTCCGGTGCGACCCAAACATAGCCGCTCCCCATCGGGCCCAACAACCATTTAGGTCCCGATCCTATCAAGTAATCACAGCCAAGCGACGGGACGTCTACTGGAAATTGCCCAATCGATTGAGCCGCATCCACTAATACGGGGATATTCTTCTCATGAGCAAGTGCACTAGCCTCCCGCACAGGCATTATCCTTCCGTTCGGCGAAGCGACGTGGCTAATCAACAGCATCTTAGTTTTCTCAGTCATAGCACTCTCGAGTGATTCGAGAAAAGCTCCATCCGTCTCGTCCGCTTCCACCACCCGCACCTTGACCCCGCAGTCCTTCTCTAGAGCTCGCGACGCATCCGCCGTACTTACGTGCTCGATATTGGTCGTAAGAAATTCATCGCCTTCTTTCCAATCGACGTTACGAAGCACCCTTTGCAAAGACCGCGTTGTATTCGTACCAAGCCCAAGTTCATTAGGTTTAACATTTAGGAGCTCCGCAAGACTGTGCCTCGCTGCTTCCTCTTTGTCAACCAATAGTTGCCGTGTCGAAGGACGGGCGGGACCATGGTTAGCCTCGTATTGCATGCACTCGGCTACCACCTTCAATACGGTAGCGAGGGTAGGTCCGTACGTACCCGTCTGGAAATAAGCCACTTCATTGGTTACAGGTAGCTGTGACCGAAAATCATCCAAATTCATACGGCCCATTTCTAGATCTCCTAATGTTGACGTTTAGAGTCGTTTACCCTAGCCATTCCTACTTCTGAGCAATGCTCGGAGCCCCTTGTTAATGCGATGCATCGCTTGGCTGCCCGGCCAGGATTCGAACCTGGGTCAAAGGATTCAAAGTCCTTTGTGTTGCCACTACACCACCGGGCAATGCGATACCTGATCGACAGCCGGTCAGACCGCTCCGTCGTCTGGAGGTTGATCGTCCGGCGGCGCGTCACCTCGTAGGTGCCACACCACCTGGAAGAAGTTCAGTGACCAGCCTACTCCAAAAACCGCCGGCGTAAACACCCGCGATTCATCGGGGTTCCAAAACCGGCGGCGCAGCCTCTCCATCGTCGGCATGCGGAAGTCGTAAGGCACATTCAAGATCCGCCCATCGGGCTGCTTTGTCCGGTACGCGTACACCGCGGCAGCAACAGTCAACGCCATCGTCGCTGTCTGCAGTATTGCACTCAACGTCCTCACAGCTACCGGCCTCCTGAATCGATCGAGCCCTTCGTGCTATCCTCACCACTGACCTCATAGCTCTAATATAACCTATGGCGCACCCAACCGCCCATTTTGCAGCGTCCATGCGAAACATCTATACTACGCGACGGTCGCGCCGAACACTTAGGCCCTTTCCAGCGACATATATCGACGATTCGCCCTAATCCGTAGACACGTCAAGACGGCACCCCCGCTATTAGGAGGCCGCATGGACGAATCGAGAAACATCACCAAGGTTCAGGAGCTCGCCATCCGCAGCCGATAAACACGTTAGAGTGACAGGCTATACCGCGATCCTTCTGGCGGATGGCAGGGTGCTCGTCACCGGAGATCTCCTTCACTCACCCGATGCAGTTGACGCGGGCGGCTATCCGTTGGGTACCCTGGTTCCTATCGCCGATCTGTATGATCCGGACACCAACTCCTGATCCGTCACCGGACAGATGACCCGCCGACGAATCTGGCTCCAGGCAACGCTCCTGGAAGACGGCACGGCACTAGAAGTCGGCGGCAGAGGTAACATGTCGACCCCGCGTCCTACGGCCGACATATACTACCTTGCCACAAATACATGGTCGCCAACTGACCAGTTCTTCCGCGATCGGTTCGACCACAGCGAGACCATCCTCGGCGACGGCTCGGTGTTGATCGCCGGCTGCATGAGCGGTGACCCTCAAGCCCCTACCCTAGCCACAACGGCCCCGGTCTATGATCCTGCCGCCCGGTATCTCGCCCTCGTCAATGGTCCGGCTAAAGCGCGTCATGACCACGGGGAGATCCTACTATTCGACGGGACGGTGCTAGTGGTGGGTGGACGAATTCTCGAAGGTGAAATAATCGCCTCAGCCGAGATATTTGACCCTTCAAATGGGAGATGGCGGTCTGCAGGTAGTTTGCAACGCGCTAGTCGCAGCCCGGTCTTGAACGTCCTGGTAAACCGCACGGTTCTGGCACGAGTGAGTTTCGACGACGAGGACTGCCTCACTTCGTCGGGATTTTCAACCCAGATACTAACATTTGGACTGAGGAACAGCCTCCCCGGCGTCCATGGATGTACCAAGTGACACCTGAGACTGTACACTAGACGCCATGACATTCGACTACCTTGGCCTGCCTTCCGATGTCCTGCTCTGGAAGGCCGGCATTCTGACCGCAGCCTCTTTCGCCATCGGAGTTCTCGGAGGGTTCGTGGGCCTGGCATTGGGGACCATGCGACTCCCGACGCTCCTGCTCATAGGTGTGCCTGCCCCCGTCGCCGCCGGCACCAACATCATCGTCAGCGGCGCAAGCTCCGTCGTTGGCGCTATCAGCCACTATCGCGGCGGACGCGTTAACCTGCGCCTAGTCGTCACAATGGGGCTCCCGAGCTTCGTCGGCGCATTCATCGGCGGCTTCTACGCACATCTCGCTCCCGAAGACCTGCTGATCTTCGCTGTAGGCGTTCTGGTCCTGTGGCAGGGGGTTGAGCTGGTGAACAGGGCCGGGCGAGAGGTAGCGTCAGGCGCATCGGGCTCGGCCTTCGCCGACACCGTAGCCGCCTCATCGGGGCCTGCGAAGACCAGTCGCACAACCGTGGCCTCAACCATCGGTCTGGTCATAGGGCTGGTCGGCGGGGCAGTCGGACTAATCCTAGGGAGCCTGAGGATACCGGCCCTGATACGCATTCTCGAAGTCGACCCGAGAATCGCCTCCGGTACCAACATGGTCATAGGCACGCTCATGGGCGCCACCGGCTGGATAGCCCACGTCGCCCGCGGCAACGTCGACTACCCCCTCATGTTCCTTCTGACAACAAGCGCCATGATCGGCGTAGTCATAGGATCACGGTACACAGGGCGCGTCAGCCTGCAAGGCCTGATAATGACGATGGGCGTCGTGATGATAGGAATCGGAGCACTGCTAATAGGACGCGGGGCGTTTTAGGCACTGCGCGCGCTCAGTGAGGTCAAGGGTAGTGCGCCAAGGGGCCAAGTCCACACACATCCCCAGCTACGCCAGCGACCTGGCTCCGAAATTCCACACTATCTTCCCCTAGCCCCCAGTCCCTGCCTACACCAGACCCTGAGCCCGCACGGCATTCAGCGACCGCTCGGCAGCCTCGACCGTCTCGTCGATGTCCAGGTCCGTGTGGACGGAGCTTACGATGAACCTCTGACCACCATCTGCACCGTTTGAATACATCTCCAGCTCCAGCTGATGACGTACCGTGCGATCCTCCACCTTGTGCTGGTCCTCATCCGACATCAAACAGACCTCGTGGTCACACTCATGGTCCACGCCTAGACGCAGGAAGATTGCCGACCCAACACCGGCAGCGCATCCTGGTATCTCCAGCTTGGACAGAACGTCGTTCAGGCCCGCCTTGAGGCGATTGGCCGCCGCAGTAGCCCGGTCGTTGATAGGCTGAGTCGACAGCAGTTCCAGAGCCTTCGCTCCGGCCGCCGCCGAAAGTGGGTTAGCGTTGAAGGTCCCGTTGTGACCGACACGCGTGTTTGCGTTGAAACTGGGATCGTCGCGAAGTTGAATCATGTCGATGATCTCGGCCTTGCCCGTAACCGCACCCCCCGGCAGGCCGCCGCCCAGGATCTTGGCCAGCGTACACAAATCCGGTGTGACGCCGTAGTAGCCCTGAGCGCCCCCCTTCGACGTCCTGAATCCTGTCACCACCTCGTCGAAGATCAGCACGACGCCGAGCCTCTCGGTGAGCTCTCGCAGCTCGCTCAGGAAGCTTGGACGCACCGGCCAAAGACCCATGTGCGCGCCCGTAGGCTCAATGATTACCGCAGCCACGTCGTCGGTTTTCAGTGCCTCCTCGACAAGCGAGATGTTGTTGACCGGCAACGAGGTAACCGTGCCCTTGACCTCCTCAGGCACGCCGCCATCTCCGGTATTCTCCGCCAGCAGATAGTCATGCCAGCCGTGAAAATGGTCATCGAATTTTATGATGCGGGACTTGCCCGTGTATGAACGAGCCATCCGAAGCGCCATCAGCGTCGCCTCGGTACCCGAGCTGTGGAAACGCACCTTTTCGGAGCACGGAATCAATTCTCGGACCAAGCTTCCCCACTTGATCTCCAACTCCGTGGACGCCGCATAGTGAGTACCCCTGGTCATCTGATCGCTGACTGCAGCGACGATCTCCGGGTGGCTATGTCCGAGGATCAGGGCCCCGTGGCCGCCCTTGTAGTCAATGATCTCTTGGCCGTCCACATCCCACTTGCGGGCCCCAAGGCCGTGGGACGCGAAATACGGGAACGGCTTCAGGTTCCTAGCATCGTGGGTTACCCCGTTGGGGAACAGGTCCTTTGAGGTTGCGTACAGGTCAGCGCACTTTGGGTGTGCGTCAATATAGCGTTGTTCGATTGGCGTTGGCATTCGTATCCTCTACAATGTGCGCGGGCTCGGCGCGTATTGCGGACAATTATAGACTGCGGCCTACGTAATGCAACGCTGACACCACCATGGAACGCATGCTTACGCGCGGCCCGGAAACAGGAGCACCACATGGCCCCCATCAAACTAAACGGCAACCGGCAACTGTTAATCGACGACGGGGTCATCGACGAAGTCAACGGCCTCACCCAGGTTCTGAACCAGCCCACGCCCTATGCCGGCAACCCGATCCTCCGACCGTCTCCCCCGTGGGAGCACGACGTGGGATTCTTAGGAACGGTCGTACGTGACGACACCGACACATTCAGGGCCTGGTACCAGAGCTGGGTCGACGAGTCATACCCGGCCTGCTACGCCACCTCCGAAGATGGCATCCACTGGCACAAGCCCGAGCTAGGCATCCACGAAGTTTCTGGTTCAACAGCCAACAACAGGATCCTGAACGAAGCATGCGTGCCGAACGTGATCATCGAGCCCAACGACCCCGATCCGGCTCGACGGTACAAGATGCTGTACTGGGATTTTTCGATCCCACGCAAACCTGGATGGGCCTCGGCTTCCGTTGCCTTCTCGCCCGACGGAATTCACTGGACCGAACACCCCGGCAATCCCATTCTCACCGGCACCGGCGACACCCACACCATCCTAGGTTGGGACGAATCCGTGGGCAAGTACGTCGCCTATATACGCCCTCGACGCCAGTACGAGGGCGGCCCTAACGTCCGGGTAATCGGCCGCTCAGTCAGCGACGACTTCATAAACTGGACGATGCCTGAAGTAGCCTTGGCCCCCGACGAAGACGAACCCGACCTCGAGTTCTACGGCATGCCCGTGTTCAAATACGAGGGCCTGTACCTCGGGCTGCCATGGGCCTACCACACCTACCCGGAGGAGCCCCATCCGAGGCGCGCCGGTACCACCGACATCCAACTCGCAGTGAGCCGCGACGGCATCGATTGGCAGCGTGCCGGCGACCGCCATACCTTCATCCCTCTTGGCGCAAACGGCAAGATGGACCAGGGAATGGTCAGTGCCGCCAAGGAACCCATCCGCATGAGCGACGAGCTGTGGTTCTACGGCGTGGCATCCGACGGCGACCACGGCACCACCCACCGCAACGCCCGAGGCACGCTGTCCAAGCTCAGGCTCGACGGCTTTGTCTCCCTCAATGCTGGCGACGAGGTCGGCACACTTCTCACAAAGCCGATACTCTGCGAGGACGGACAGATCACCGTGAACGCGGACGCCCGCGGCGGCACAGTAGCCATCGCCGTTCTGGACGAGGATGGGACCCAGCACGAGGACATGCGGATGATAGATTGCGCCGTCCTCGACACCGACTCCGTCCGTCACAGGGTCACATGGCGCGACCACGCGTCCCTGAACCACCTGAAAGGCAAGACCATCCGGCTGAAGTTCTACGTAAAATCAGCCAAACTATTCTCATTCGCAATCGAGTAGGGACGCGGCCCCTTTTGGGTGGACAGAGGTGCTTTTTCCCCATACTTTCCTGGATTCACCCCATTACA
>JASLXL010000007.1 GCA_030740335.1 SAR202 cluster bacterium
AGACGGAGTCTAAGTCCGAGTCCAGTTCCAACACTGTGAGCGACTCAAAGAAGGAGTCCAAGGCCTCCTGAGCGTACTGACGAGGGTGACAGGCCTGCGCCGATGAGGGCTCTAATTCAGCGGGTTTCAGAGGCGTCGGTCTCGATCGACGGCCAGGTTGTCGGGGCCATAGGGCCTGGCTTTCTGGTACTTTTAGGGGTCTCCAGGTACGACACTGATGAGGACGCGAGTTACATAGTTTCGAAGGTCGTAAATCTACGAATCTTCTCCGACGATGAGGGTAAATTTCAAAGCTCAGCCATCGATATAGGGGCTGAGCTTCTTGTTGTCAGCCAATTCACACTTTACGGTGAAACCCGAAAGGGACGCCGTCCCTCTTTTACACTGGCCGCTGCCCCCGACGAGGCCACCCGCCTCTTCGATCTCACCGTGGCGCTATTCGAGGAGACGGGACTGAAGGTGGAGACCGGAACGTTCCAGGCCCACATGGCTGTGGCGCTGGTCAATGATGGTCCGGTCACCCTCATGCTCGATACTGCTGACCGAGAGCGCCCACGCCGAGGCTAGTTTTTCGTGGTGGTGTCCCCGCTGTAACCTTCTAGTCCACTTGTGCTGGGATGTCCGATAAGTGGCGTCGTCCATTTCCATATTCTGCTCGAAGCGCGCGCCTAGCGCGGCGACTAGAATACCAGGGTGTCCTCTCCTATGGTCTCTACGGTGAAGAAGGGTGCGATGGCCATGACGATGATGCGATCCGGCGCTTGCTGGGCTGTCGAAGCCGACACCTCAGTCCTCTCCATATCGAGGGAGAGGAGGCAGGACCCCTTCGTCCCTCATCGGAGATGGATGATGGGGATATTTCTCTTGGCGACGGTGGAATTGGCCCAACGGCATAACTGGGCAGCCCACCTAAGCGTGCGCAATACCAACGAAATCGAGGCTAAGGTCCAGGGCCTTGACGGAGTGGGTCAGCGCGCCTACGGAAATCATGTCTACTCCGGTGGCGGCTACCTCTGCTACGTTCTCCAGGACAATGTTTCCTGAAGCCTCGGTTAGCGCCTTGCCGTTTGCCCGACTTACGGACTCGGCCATCATCTCCCCTGTCATGTTGTCGAGCAGCAGGATTTCGGCGCCGGCTGCCAGAGCCTCGTCGACTTGCGCCAAGTCTTCGACCTCCACCTCGATTTTCATTGCGTGTGGTGCGGTCTTGCGCAGCTGCTCGATTGCCTGGCCGATGGTCAGTCCATATGAGGCTGCTGCGGCGATGTGGTTGTCCTTTATCAGGATGCCGTCGCCTAGGTTGCGCCGATGGTTCTTGCCTCCACCCGCCGCGACGGCGTACTTGTCGAGTGTGCGAAGGCCCGGGACTGTCTTGCGCGTGTCGAGGATTACCGCCGGGTAGGGTTTCACCGCATCGACGTAGCGGCGCGTCTCGGTGGCTATACCGGACATTCGTTGCATGAAGTTCAGAACGGTTCGTTCACCCTTCAATATCGCCGCCATAGGACCTACAACCTCGGCGATGACGTCTGCCTCGATCCCTTGCTCGGTATCCGAAGGGTGCAGTGCTGAGCCGTCGGGGAGCAGGAGTGTGACTACAACATCGGGATCGACGCGATTCCATACCGCCTCAGCGAGGGCGGAGCCAGCTAGCACGCCGTGGGCCTTGGCGATTACCAGGGCGCGGCCCTGAAGTTCCGGTGGTATGAGGCCGTCCGTGGTGGGGTCGCCTGTGGAGAGATCCTCCACCAGGGCATGCTCAACTACCTGGTCGATGTCGAAGGGAGTCAGTTTCAAATGTGGTCCGTCCGGCTCAGACGATCTTGAGCATTCTGTTGAGGGCTACCCACGCCTCCTCGGCTGTGGTCGGATCCACCGAGATCTGGTTCACGACGACACCTGCGTTTAGTGCGTCGAATACCCAAGACAGGTATGCGGGGTGGATGCGGTACATGGTGGAGCATGGGCAGACGACTGAGTCCAGGCAGAACACGGTCTTGTCGGGGTTTTCCTGCGCTATTCGGTTGACCAGGCTGACCTCGGTCCCAACGGCCCAGACGCTTCCCGGTGGCGACTCGTTGATTACCTTCAAGATGTATTCTGTGGAGCCATTGAGATCTGCTGCGTCTACGATCTCTTTGAAGCACTCTGGATGAACGACGACCTTGACGTCCGGATGGTTGCTGCGGGCCTCCTCGATCTGATCGACGCTGAATCGCGTGTGGACCGAGCAGTGGCCCTGCCAGAGGATGATCTTGGCTGCACGGACCTCATCTTCGGTGTGGCCCCCCATGGGCTTGAACGGGTTCCAGAGGAGCATGTCAGCGGGGTCGATGCCGAGCCTGGAACCGGTGTTTCTGCCGAGGTGCTGATCCGGGAGGAACAGCACCTTGCCCGTTCGCTCGAAGGCCCACTTGAAAGTGGCGGGGCCGTTGGACGAGGTGCATACGATGCCCTCGTTCCTGCCGCACAGCGCCTTGATGGATGCGGCGGAGTTCATGTAGGTGATGGGAGTGATGTCGCCGCCCATCACGGACTGCAGGTCGTCCCAGCAGTCCATGACGTCGTCGATCTGCGCCATGTCGGCCATGGAGCAGCCGGCGGTCAGGTTGGGCAGGACTACGCTCTGGTCGGGGCCGCTGAGGATGTCTGCCGTCTCGGCCATGAAGTGGACGCCACAGAAGACGATGTACTCGGCGTCCCGCTTGGAGGCGGCGAGTTGAGAGAGCTTGAATGAGTCGCCGCGGAAGTCGGCGTACTTGATGATCTCATTGCGCTGGTAGTGGTGGCCCAGCACAACGAGGCGCTCGCCGATCTGTTGGCGGGCCTCGAAAATCCTGGTATCAAGTTCCTCAGGAGACATCTTCAAGTAGGAGATGGGCAGCTTTTGCCACTGGACCCCTGCCTCAAGCTCCTCCTCAAGGGGCTTGGACTTGAGCTCCTCGTCGGTCTGGCAAAAAGCCGACTGCTCGATCTCCGTGATTGGAATCGTAGCTTCCCGGACTTTGATCACCATCTGGTTTGCCTTGGCCTCCCTATGCCTGTGGAACCTGCGACTGCGCTGTCGCAACTTCGGCGCCGTTCCGCCTATCTGCCTGGGAAATCAGTGTGCCTTGTAGTGACCAGGGGCTGGTCTCGACTATCCGGACCTGGACGACTTCGCCAATGGTGCCTTCGCTGACGTACACCAGCTTGTCGTTCCTATTGCGGCCATGGATTTTGCCCCTCGTGGTGCCCTCAAGGAGAACATCGAAGGTCTGGTCCAACAGTTTTAGGTTGGTTTCGGTCTGGATGGTGGCCTGGAGATCATCGACCGCCTTCAGGCGTGCTTTCTTTTCGGCCAACGGCACGTCGTCCTCGAGCTTGCGGTCCGCGATGGTACCTTTTCGCGTCGAGTAGGCGGCGGAGTGGACCTTCTCGAAACGCACGTCTCGCAACATGTCGAGGGTCCGTTCGAACTGCTCATCTGTCTCGCCGCAGAAACCCACGATCAGATCGGTGCTCAATGTTACGCTGGGGATCCTCTCGCGAATCTTGTCCACGAGTCTTCGGTACTCGTCGGAGGTGTAGCCGCGACGCATCCTGGACAGGACATCGTCGTCGCCGGCCTGGAATGGCAGGTTGATGTGCTCGCAGACTTTATCGAGGCCCTCAACTCGGTCGATGATGCGGTCGCTCATGTCGTTCGGGTGGGATGTGAGGAAGCGGATACGCTGGATAGAATCGACCTCGCTCACGGCCTCCAGCAAATCTGCCAGGTCGGTCTTCTGTTCGAGGTCGTGACCATAGGAGTCGATGTTTTGGCCCAGGAGGGTGATCTCCTTGACGCCTCGTTTGCCGAGCATCTCGGCCTCGTGAATCAGTTCCGAAACAGACCGGCTGACCTCGCGGCCTCGGCGGTAGGGGATGATACAGAATGTGCAGAATTTGTCACATCCATGGATGATTGGGACAAACGCGGTAACGGCAGCTCGTGCGGTGAGGTTACCGAGGCACCCCTCTGGGTCGATGCCGGTGCGATCGCCGACGATCTCCAATAGTGGCCGGTATTCCTGGGGACGCATGAACACGTCTACTTGCGGGAACCGTTTCTCCAGCGTCGTGGTGTTTGGGCCGACCATACAGCCCATTAGCGCCAGTACCCTGTCCGGGGTGTCGCCGTTCTGGGAGCGGAGGCGGCTCAACATGCCCACGACCTTATCTTCGGAGCTCTGGCGCACCACGCAGCTGTTGAGGACGACGACATCGGCAGCCTCAGGCTCCGACACCGGTCCGAGGCCCATCTGATCAAGGGCGCTCTCCAGTCGCTCCGAATCGGCTTTGTTCATCTGGCAGCCAATGGTCCAGATGTGGTAACTCTGCATATCAGGCCAGCTTTACCCGCCTTTTACAGATACGGCCCGTCCTGGTGTCTTATGACGCTGGACGGACCGGTTGAATTTCTTTACAGTTCCCCCTGTATCCGGGGGGATCGCGCGAGTGGCGGAGGGAATGGGATTCGAACCCATGAAGGGGAATAAACCCCTTAAGCGCTTAGCAGGCGCCCGCACTAGGCCACTATGCGACCCCTCCACCTACGAACAATATAGCAGGGCAAGTATTTATGGCGCAAGGTTATGATTTGTGAAATCCGGCACTATTCAGATTAGGCAGGACTAATTACGTCGTATTATCAGGGAAGTCCGACTTAATTACGCTATCGGCGCATTTAACGGGGTTGATGCCATCGCCTATCGATAAATTTTTCACAATTTCGCGCAATGTGAGTTATTTTGTGAGTCTGGATTGCGATGGGGGGTATTGGGGGGTTGGAGGCTGCAGTGTCGGTCTTCAGGGGCCCTATTGTTGTGGGGTGCGTTCGCCCTCGTCGGGATCTAGGAGTCGGTGGCTGACTTCAGGGCGTGGTCCTCCGGACTTTCGACCCAGACTTCGCCCCCCTCAAAGAACTCTTTTTTCCAAATGGGCACGGTCTCCTTGATGCGGTCTACGGCGTATTGGCATGCGGCGAAGGCATCTTTGCGGTGGGGTGAAGCGACCGCCACGACGAGGCTGATCTCTTCTATCTCCAGGCGTCCCAGCCGGTGGGCGATGAACACGTCCTCCACGCTGAACTTGCTTCGTATCTCCTCGGCAACTTCGACCAGCTTCTTTTCGGCCATTGGCGTGTACGCTTCGTACTCCAGGTGCAGCACGTTGCGTTTTGCTGTTCGTCCGCGGGTCGTTCCGAGGAAGGTCACGACCGCTCCATTTGCAGCGTCGCGAACCTTCGCGGTGATCGCTTCGGGGTCGAGGGGATCGTGGGTGATTTCGATCAATCTTGGCCTCCAGAGACCGGGGGTATCAGGGCGACCTCGTCGCCGTCGCTCAGGATGTGGAGGTGGTCCGCGTACTCCTGGTTCACTGCTATGACCAGGGAATCGGGTCGTTGCGTGATGCCCGGGTAGCGGTCCGCGACCATCAATACCACGACGCTAACCGTTGCTTCCTGGGGAATAATCATCTCGATCTCCGACGTGCCTGCTTTTTCACGGTAGCTGGCGAACAGTCTCACGGTGACTTTCAGCGCTTGACTCCCTGGCCGAGTGTTCCTTCAATCATAACAGTGCTACGGCGTTACGGCGCCAACGCGCGCTATGAGTGCAGGGTGGGGTGCACGCGAGTTCGGGTTGGGACGAGGCGATGGCCTCGGGTCGGAGCTTTCCCGGCGTGATCGGGGGTACGCCGGTACGCCCCTATGTGGTTGGGCGGCCCATGTTGTGAGATATTGGCCAGTCCAAATTAGAAAAGAAAAAAAGGTAGGTGGTGTGTGAGGGGCACCCTCACACACCCGGCAAAGGGGCTACGCCCCTCTGCACACCTCTTTTTCGGAACCCCCAGATCAGAACCCGCAGGCCGGCGTAGCAGGATGGCCGTGCTATGCGACCGGAGCCAGCCTCGTACGGATGGTGTCCAGATCGGCGTGGCGTCTCAGGAGTTCGGAGAAACGGGCCAACTTGGCAGGGTGGTTGAAGCGGGCCCGGTTCTGGACGCCAATTAGGGCTTTCATCGTTGTGAGGGTGTCGGAGTCGGTAACGACGATGGGAACATCTTCCAGCTCGGCCTCGTTTAGCACGTACTCAATCGGGTCCTTGCCCTCGGTCAGGACCATACACGTAGTGGGTGTCTGGAGGGAAGACATTTGGATGTCGGGCCGGTCTCCTCGGACAATAGTGGCTTTGTTGTTGTGGAGGCCGAAGTATTCGAGCCCCGAGTCGAGCCCCATCCCACCAACCATGAAGTGTTCTACCAGTCCGTCGGTAAGCTCTTCGCCAGCGAGGTATCTACCGTTCAGGTGCTCCGCGATTTGCGAAACGGTTACGCCCAGCAGCCTGCGGTCCTCGGGAAGTGCGCCGATAGACTTGAGCCCCTTGGCCTCCATTTCTGGCAGGAGCCCGATGGTGACGTTCCTATCTTGGTACCGCGTGATCCCGTTGATCAGGAATCCCAGGAGACGGTCACCCATCTGTTCGGACCAACCTGAGAGCGATTCGGCGTCCATGTCCGAAGTGAATCCTGCGACGATCACGACCGCCGCATCGAGCGCTTCTGCGAGCCTTGCGTGGTCTTGTTGCGACAGGTCTGAGGCGCCCTCGACGATCAGGACGTCTTTTCCGTCCTGTGCCGCAGCACATGCCTGCTGGACGGAGTCCGCCATGGCCGGAGATATCCCGTCAGCGGGCACCGTCAAGGGCGGCGAGGCCTGGGAGGCGCCCAGCAGGTCCGCATACGCGTTGACATCGGTATCGTCAGGTCCTGCAAGGGGCTTGATGACGGCCACGCCCAAGCCATCTTCGGCGAAGATGCTCGCCAACGAGGCGCTCAGCGCGGTCTTTCCTGCTCCACTACGATCGGACGCTACATACAATACGGCCATTCGAGCCCCTCTTTTTCAGGTGTCCAGCGGCTGGAATTATACCAGAACCACACATTCCGATATGGTACTCTTTTCGTAGACGCCTGTGAGGGAGACAGATGGGGAAAAGTGGCACCCAGCGCGATCCTTTCGCGCTTGTGGCGATAGTAGGCCTGGTGGCTGTGGTCCTGGTGCTGGCGGCGTGTTCGACGAGTTCGGAGTTGCCAGAACTCGAGCAGCGGGCCCAGAGCATCAACCGCGTGGTGATGTGTCCAATTTGTCCTGGGGAATCCATCGACCAGTCCCAAAATCCCCTGGCCTTGCAGATGCGGGGTATCGTGGTCGAGAAGCTCGATCAGGGCTGGTCCAATGGCGATATCTACGATTTTTTCGTTGAACGCTACGGCCCCAGAGTGTTGTTGGAGCCTCCGACCAGAGGCGTCAATTTGGCGGTCTGGATAGTGCCGCTCATAGGCGTGATTGTTGGGGCGGCACTGCTTTTTTTCGTGATGCGGCTGATGGTGCGCTCGAGCGGGGAGCGGCCCGGCGAAACGAAGCCAGAGGTAGTACTCACTGACGAGGAGAGGGAGCGCTATTTTGGGCGAATTGAGGCGGCTTTGACGGCCGACGGCCCAGCCACCGATTCAGGGGATAGGGATGATGAGGGGGTGAGATGATAGTCGACGCTGGTAATCTGGCGATGGTCGTGGCGCTGTTGGTTTCGGTCTATGGCGTGTTGGGGTCGTTCCTTGGGGGGTGGAGAAGGTCGCCGGCGCTGGTGGAAAGCTCCCGTTACGCTCTGTATTCGGTTCCAATACTCCTGCTTATTTCGGTCTACGCACTCGTACACGCTTTCGTGACCAGGGACTTCAGCGTTGCCTATGTAGTTGAAAATAGCAACCTTGCGATGCCTACGCGGTACACCTGGGTTGCGTTTTATGCGGGTAACGCCGGCTCTCTGCTGTTTATCGCCTTCGTCTACTCGGTGATGGCAGTGGGGGTGGCGAAAAGCATGGTGCGGCGACTCCCGTACACACTCCCTTACGCGACCGGACTGCTGGGCATTCTCCTCTCTTTCTTCCTGTTCGTAATCGTGTTTCTGGCGAACCCGCTGGATAGGCTTGCATTCGCTCTACCGGACGGGCAGGGGATCAATCCGCTGCTTGTCCATTTTGGGATGTTCATTCACCCGCCGATGCAGATGGCTGGCCTGGTATCTGTCGCACTGCCGTTCAGTATAGCGATGGGTGCGCTGATGGCTGGCAGGGGTGGCCGGGACGAATGGGTGGACCTTGGCCGGATATGGGGCATGGTGTCGTGGCTGATACTGACAATAGGGCTGCTTTTGGGGAGCTGGTGGGCCTACACGATCCTGGGTTGGGGCGGGTATTGGGCCTGGGACCCGGTCGAGAATTCGGCGTTGATGCCGTGGCTGGCCATGACGGCATTCGTCCACTCGATCATGGTGCAGAAGCGACGCGGTATGTTTCGGATGTGGAACATCGTCCTGGTGACGGTGGCCTTTACGCTGGCGCAGATGGGTATGTTCATCAACCGCGGCGGGCCTGTTCCGTCTGTTCACTCCTTTGGGCAGTCGACTATG
Source organism: SAR202 cluster bacterium (assembly GCA_030740335.1). Next base: position 8,496 of record JASLXL010000007.1, read on the forward strand.
GGGTGGCTGTTCCTGGTGTTCATGGGCGCGACGCTGCTTGGATCTCTGGCCGTATTTGCATGGCGTTCCGGCTCGCTCAAGAGCCGCGAACGGCTGGACTCGATTTTGTCCAGGGAATCAGCGTTCCTCACGCAAAATGTGTTGTTCCTCTCCGTGGCGATGGTGACGTTGTGGGGGACAATCTATCCAGTGATATCTGAGGCGACGCAGGGTCTGACCATCACGGTTGGTCGTCCGTTTTTCGATCGCGTCAACGGCCCGTTGCTGCTGGTGCTCGTGTTTCTGATGGGTGTCGGGCCACTGCTCCCGTGGCGGCGAGCCTCGGCTCGAAACGTCCTCTATGCGCTGTGGTACCCGCTGGGCTCCGCTGCGATCGGAGTCGTATTGCTGGTCGTCATCGGGGTTAGCCAGCCTGTGGCGCTGATGGCGCTCGCCGTGATTATCATGGGCATCGGCGGCATTGTGCACGAGTGGGTGCGGGGAACGCGATCGCGAATTCGCAATGGCGAGAGCTACCCCGTTGCTTTCACCAGGTTGCTAGCGGCCAACCGCCCTCGATATGGGGGCTACATCGTGCACCTGTCGATTGCCATGCTCGCAGTGGGGGCTATCGGGTCGTCCTTCTATGATATGCAACGGGACATCCCGATGAGTCCGGGAGACACGCGATCGCTGGGCGGCTACTCCTTTACATATCTCGGTGTCTCGGAGAGGTCCTTTTCAGATCGGGACGAGGGGATGGCCAGGTTTGCCGTGACCTCCGGAGATCGCGATCTGGGGATCATGTCGACGACTCGCACGTTCTACAGAGACTTCAGGATTGCGGCTACCAGGGCTGCAATTCGGTCGACGCCACTAGAGGACTTCTACATCGTCCCGTCGGAGTTCGGCGAGGATGGACAGACCGTGTTCCGTGTCTACGTCAACCCACTGGTGTGGTGGATGTGGGCCTCGGGTCCGTTGCTGGCTCTGGGCACTCTACTGGCGGTGTCACCCCGTAGGAGACTGGCGCCTGCGCCGGTGACTGGACCTGATGGGATGGGGCTCGCGAGGGTTTGATGACCGACGCACCAAGGCCTTCTCCAATGTTTGTTGGATGCGCGTGCCTGTTTGATTTGCACTATAGCCAATCTCTCGTGAGCAGTGACAGATGCTTATACTGATAGCGGTGTTGTTGGTGCTGCTGCCCGCCGCCGCCATTTTGTATCCATTCC
>JASLXL010000008.1 GCA_030740335.1 SAR202 cluster bacterium
ACGAGACTGCTCTCAGACAACGGCCCGGGCTACGTCTCTCGATCGTTCAGGGAGTATCTGCACTTGGTGGGCATCCGTCACATTCTGGCTTCGCCGTATCATCCTCAGACCAACGGCAAGCTGGAGAGGTATCACCAGTCCGTCAAACGGGATGTGAACCAGATCCCATACGATGCTCCTGCAACCCTGGATGTGGCCATCGCAGACTTCGTGAGCTACTACAACAATCGGCGATATCACAAGGCGTTGAGCAACGTGACCCCTTCGGACGTGTTGAACGGCCGGAGAGAACAGATATTAGAGAAACGCAAGGAGGTTCAGACCCGAACGATACAACGACGACGATTGTACAATCATCAACTCAGAGAGCTCGCGATATCAGCTCAAAGTCTCTATTAACAATCTGTCCCATTTGGGCTGACAGCCAACACTCAGTGGTACAGTTTTGCTCCGCCCCGCCGGTACACTTTCTCTCCGCCCTTGACATTTTTCGCATACGACCAGATCCTTCGATACGGCTCAGGATGGCGAGATGAGGAGCCGTTACTTGGAAGCCTGTCGAACCACCAAACCGAATCAACCACCGCCCCGTCGGGTATCGCCCACCCGCATCACCCACAAAGGAGCCGCCAATGAACGCAAAAGAAACATTCAGCCACTGGGACATCGTCCGCCGAGGCCTCAACGAAGCCCTGGACATGCTGACCGACGACCAACTCGGATTCGTCCCGAGAGAAGGCCTGTGGTCGCTCGGCGAGGTCGCTTGCCACATCGCCTCCGCCGAAGAAGGATGGTTCCGATACGCCGTGCTTCGTGAGCACGACCAATGGCCCAAAATCGCGCACACGGACTACCCGACCGTCGCATCGGTCAAGGAGCTCTTGGAAACCGTCCACGCCCGAACCGACGCCTACCTCGCCACGGTGGACGTCGCCGACCTCGATCACGAGTTGACGTTGGCGTTGGGCTTCGACGCCAGCCTGCGCTACGTGATCTGGTATGTCCTCGAGCACGAAATCCACCACCGAGGCGAGATATTTCTCATGCTCGGGCTCCAGAGAATGGAAGCGCTGGACGTCTAGCCGCACGCGCAGGTTCGACGGTCGCCGCGTTACCCTGAAACACGACATCTCACGGCCGGACCACGATCTCTGACAGTGCCAATCCATCCCGAGGAACCGGGCCAACCAAATCGAAGAAGCCCCAATCAAACCCGGCACGCGGCCGCCGGACGCCCCGCAGGCTGTGACAACCCAATGCCAGCGTAATCCAACAACTGAGAATTACGCCGCGCTGGATTTAACCGGTGGCCGCCGATATACTCAATGTTGCTGCCCGACGCCTCGCACAATCGTGCAGCGACTGCGGAGACCACCACGGACCGTCAACGCCGCCTCACGGCGGCGACCTCCGACAACCGTACATGCTCTCCCCGCAACAGCGCGCAAGCCCAGGTGGCGGAATGGTAGACGCTGCGGACTTAAAATCCGCTTCCCTTTATCGGGAGTGGGGGTTCGAATCCCTTCCTGGGCACCAGTGATTTCATAAGACGCTTTGCCTTCAGTGTTCACAACACTGTTCACAAGTTCTGAGTACCTGTACCTAAGATCATCAGGCCACTTTCTCTTCCCATTGACCAGCATGCTTAGGTAAGAAGGTGCGATTCCTAGGATTCTAGCTTGCTTTCGTAGTGACATGGTCAGCTCCTGTCCTTCTTCTATGCCCCGCTTCAAGGGTGTTCACAACTTCAGTCTAGGCACAGCTTCCTCTAATCCAGTCCTCTGTCAAATCTTCCCTGCTATCTACTTCCTATCATGTCGCTGAGGCTGATTATCATGTCGTCCTTATAGCTGATCGCCCCATCTGCTATATGCCTTCAGTGGCTCTGTACGGGCCGTAGAGGCTAGGATTAATTAATATGGCCTCCTAAATTTAAATTGATCCACTCCGATCAAATGCCCCCCCGGTTGTGCTGGATGACCTTGGGACTCCTAACCATTAGGTTCCATCTATCCTGAGGAGGGTGAGCTGTAAATTATAACTTGACGCCCTGGTCGGCATCGGAGGTCACAAGCCCCACACGCCTGAGGTCCCGGCCCACCAGCGACCTCAGGAAGGCCAGCCACGAGGCGCCGTCTTCACTGACGCCCACGTCCGGGCCCAACACCTCACGGTGGCCCTCAGCATTGACCGCCGTGGCGACCACCACGCTCACGTTGACGA
>JASLXL010000009.1 GCA_030740335.1 SAR202 cluster bacterium
CGAGAACGACGGCATCTTGGCCACAACCATGGCAGTCGACAAATTCAGCCTGTACTTCAAGTTTTTACTACTGGCAATGACAGCTATCGTCGTGCTGGTCTCATCCGACTACGTGCGCAGGATCCCGCACTTGCAGGGCGAATACTATGCTCTCATCCTGTTTGCTCTGTCGGGCATGATGTTGCTATCCTCCACTACAGAGCTCATCACGCTCTATATTGCCCTCGAGCTGACAGCCCTGCCGATCGCCGCACTGGCTGCGTTCCTCCGAGACGGCAGGTCCTCCGAATCTGGACTAAAGTTCCTTGTCCTGAGTGGAGTTAGTTCTGCGCTGCTCTTGTATGGCATGGTGCTGGTGTACGGCTTCACAGGCACCACGGTACTCAGCGAGATCGCAACACGGATAGCGGAGATCCCTCTGAGTGGCGAGGAGCCGTTCGGGGCCTACGCCCTTGCGCTCGGAAGTATTCTGATCATCGCTGGATTTGGGTTCAAAATTACCACATTCCCGTTCCAGATGTGGGCTCCAGATGTCTATGAAGGTGCGCCAACCCCGGTGACGGCTTTCCTGTCCGTGGCCAGTAAGACTGCGGGATTCGCGGTGGTACTGCGGGTGTTCTACGAAGCCTTTCCTCTGGATGCCCTCAGTATCGAGTGGAGCGCACTCTTCGCGATCCTCGCGGCGCTGTCCATGTCGATCGGCAACCTTGTTGCCATTCCCCAGACCAATATCAAGCGGATGCTCGCATATAGCACGGTAGCGCATGCTGGATACATCATGGTGGGCGTTGCCGCAGCTGCCTCCCGCACGGCGTCGGACCAGCCCGCCTTTGGCCCGTCGGGTGTGCTTTTCTACTTGAGTGGCTACGCCCTAATGAACCTTGCGGCCTTCTCCGCAGTGATCGCCATATCCAACCGCATCGAAAGCGACAGGATTCAAGACTACTCAGGTATGGGCCGGAGGGCGCCGTTCCCGGCAGCCGTACTTGCATTCGCCATGGTGTCGTTGACCGGCGTCCCACCAACCGTCGGGTTTATGGCCAAGATATACATATTCGGATCGGCCGTGAACAGCGATCTGGCCTGGCTGGCCGTGGTCGGCGGGATCAACAGCGTCGTGTCTGCCTACTACTACGTCCGAGTCATCAAGGTAATGTACCTGTCTGAACCGATATCCGATGAACCGGTGTCGTCCGGCCTCGCGGTTCGCCTGGCCATGTTCGCCACCATCTTGGGCGTGCTGATTCTCGGTCTGTACCCTCGACCTCTCTTGGAGTTTGCCCGCAATGCCGCGGAGATCTTGTTATAGTCGGGCAACGGCCACACGATAGTCTCGTTGACCGTGATTCAACGCCACTGCTACACTTTCGATGCCCTGCGGCGCGACTTGTCCAATCACAATGCCGGTGACAGCCACTGATATGAACACTAGAGACATGGTCGGATTCGCCTACAACCCCAACGTGTCCAAGGCCTCCGATGTTGTAGAGCGCCTCCTGGACGCACTCAAGCTCCGTAATACGTCGTGGGTAGCCTCGACAGAGGAGCTCGGTGTGACCGAGGCAACGCTCGCGCGGACCCGAGTACTGGTAACCGCCGGTGGCGATGGGACCATTCTTCGCGCCGCGCGCGTAGTTGCCCCCTATGATGTGCCTATCCTCGGCATAAACCTGGGCCGTGTGGGGTTCATGACGGAGCTGTCGATGGACGAAGCGGAAAGCTCCTTGAGCGGATATCTGGACGGCACACTGCGAATCGAGAGACGGATGATGCTGCAGGCATCGGTGGTTACCGCCGGCAGCCGAGAGCCGCGGGTCGTAGTCCATGCGCTGAACGACGTTGTGCTCACGCGTGGCAGGGTCGCCAGGCTGCTTGACATCGACACCAGAATTGACGGCGTACTGCTTACGACCTACAGGGCGGATGGATTGATCGCGGCTACGGCAACCGGGAGCACTGGCTACGCCCTTTCGGCTGGTGGAACGATCCTTCACCCCGAGGCCAGGGAAATGCTGATTCAGCCCGTGGCAGCCCACATGAGCTTTCAGACCGGCATAGTTGTGTCCGAAAAATCGATAATCGAGTTAAAGGTTGACGGCGGTCACACAGCCGTGCTCAGTGCCGATGGGTTCACAGACACCATTGTTAACCCGGACGACATAGTAGAGGTCCGCAAGAGTCCCTACACGGCGAAATTTTTCAGGCGTGAGCCCCCAGAGGCGTTCTACGGGAGTCTTACCCAGCGACTTGGTGTGAGTGGGCGGCAGGTGCCACCACCATCCGGCCAGTAAATAGGCTATAGCATGAACACCGAAACCCGTTTGTCCACCGAGACCGTGTTCGAAGGCAAGATCGTTACCGTCAGGGTCGACGCCGTTTCATTGCCCAACGGAGTCAAGGTGGTACGTGAAGTCGTCGAACACCGCCCGGCTGTTGCGATCGTTCCGTTTGACGACAACAGGGAAGTTATTCTCGTCAGCCAGTTCCGATATCCAGTTGGCGAGCAGCTGCTCGAGGTGCCGGCGGGCATCATCGAAGTGTCGGAAACCCCCGAGCAGTGCGCAGATCGTGAGTTGCAGGAGGAGATCGGCTATCGAGCCCGGGAAATGCGCTCCCTTGGAAGCTTCTGGACCGCTCCTGGATTCAGTGACGAGTTGATGTATGCATTTATTGCGACCGGCCTGGAGCCAAGCAGGCTCGAATCTGACGAGGACGAGGACATCACAGTTGTGCGCGTTCCGGTATCACGAATACGCGAGATGATTGAGGCGGGCGAGATACGCGATTCCAAGACGATTGCCGCGCTTCTGATGGCCTGCTGAAGAACGTGTGTGGAGGGGCATAGTTCCGTCGCCCGTCCTGAGCCACCCGAAGGGCGTGGTGTGTGAGGGTGACACAGTCCCCGACGATACCAAATAGAGGTAGCCGTGGCATTCATAGACGACCTGCTGGATCAGACTGACTCCGTTCGGGATGAGATAGTGGAATTGGAGCAAGCTCTGGTCCGTATACCCTCCGTCAATTCGGGCCTCATGCCCACAGGCAACGAGACGCCCGTATGCGAGTTGGCGCGAGACTGGCTTGCCGAAGATTGCATAGAGAGCGAGATTCTAGAGCGCGTGCCAGGGCGCGGCAACCTGATAGCCAGACTCGAGGGCTCCTCCGGTGAAGCTGGTCTCATGTTCATGTCCCACACCGATGTGGTTCCGGTCGAGGATGAGAGCAAATGGAAATTTCCTCCGTTTGCGGCGACGGTCTCCGGTGGGCGGGTATATGGCAGAGGCTCATCAGACTGCAAGGCGCTGCTGACGGCGCAACTGATGGCCATGCGCATCCTCCGTCGCAACGGCGTGCGCCTGCACAAATCACTCGTGTTGGCCTCCGGCGCTGATGAGGAGCACGGCGGCAGGTATGGCTTCGGATGGCTCGCCGAGCACCACCCGGAAAAAATCAAAGCGCCCTACGCCGTTAACGAGGGTGGAGGCACGCCGATGGCAGCCGCTGGTGGACTGGCGTATGTCCTTGGCGTCGGCGAGAAGGGGCGCCTGCAAGCTGAGTTCGCAGTGAAGGGGACCAGTGCCCACGCCTCCGTGCCCTGGCAGGGCACCAACGCCTCCTACCGTCTTGCCGAGCTAATTCGCCGTATTGGTGCGTACGAACCAGACCTGGACACGTCTCTGGAGATGTTCCAGCACCTGTCCACCTTCGCCATCGAGCACCAGCCGTCTCCCGACAATATAGAGGACATCCTCGTGGAAGTGGAGCCGGACAACCCTGATCTGGCATCCGTGCTCAGAGCCCTGTCTCGGATGACAGTCACGCCGACGATGGTGCAAGGCGGGGTAAAGTCCAATAGCGTGCCCGAATCAATTGGTCTGACCTGTGACATTCGCTCGCTTCCGCACCAGAATGAAACGTACATAAGAGAGCAATTGGCAGGCATCATGGAAGGAGTACCAGATACCGAGCTAAACCTTGATTTCATGGCTGTGGCCAATTCCTCCCCCTTCGAGACTGGGTTCGTAGATAGCATCAAGAATGCGATGTCTATGGCGCTCGGGCGGGACGATATACGGTGGGTACCGGGGCTGTCGACCGGGTTCACCGATTCACGGTTTACACGCCAGCTTGGCATCGATACATATGGATTTTCGGGCAGACACCCCGATGACGACCCCCTCGAAGAGAAAGTCCACGGCACCGATGAATCGATTGGTATCCGGAGCCTGGTTAGCGGTACCAGGGCAATGGTATCCCTGGCCTATGAAATGCTCGCCGAACGGTAGTTTCGGCTAGGCGACCAGAGGGAACAGGCGCCGGGGTGGTAGACTTAGTAGACGGACGGTTGGTGTCCCCGAATTCCAATTACGTCTTGAGGTGCACGGTATATCGACGATCTAATCGTCCACGAACAGCCCTCGGAAGAGCTCCCGACGATGGTCGTGGCGTTCGCCGGCTGGCCTGATGCCTCGGACTCAGCGACGGGCGCCGTGCGCCACCTGGTTGATGGTCTACCTGGGACCAAGTTCGCGGAAATTGATCCGGAAGAATTCTTCGATTTCACCGCGGTGCGACCCGAGACACTTATAAATGAAGAGGGTGAACGGGTCATTCGCTGGCCTGTCAACGAATTTTACTACTACACTGATGACGACCCGTCCCGCAACTTGCTCCTCTTCGTCGGCACCGAGCCTAATCTGAAATGGCGAGCGTTCTCGAAATTGATGGTTGGCGTTGCGGAACAGAGTGGGGTTCAACTCGTGGTGTCCCTCGGAGCGCTGCTCGACGCGGTCCCCCATACTCGAGACACTCTCGTCACTGGTCGTGCCAGCTCTCCTGAGTTGGAGCAAAAAGTCCAGTGGCTTGGCGTCCGGAACTCTGGATACCAGGGTCCGACGGGCATCCACACGGCGTTCATGGACGCTTGCACCAAGAGTGGACTTGCCCAGGCGAGCATCTGGGGCCACACCCCACACTATGTGAACACTACCCCCAACCCGAAGGTGACCTACGCTCTGTTGGAACGGCTCAAGAGCTTGTGCGACTTTGATGTGCCGATGGCCGGCCTCCAGGAGTCAGCCGAGGGGTATGTGTCCGAGGTCAACAATGCTATCGCCAAGCAATCAGACGTCAAGGCGTACGTGAAAAAACTAGAGCAGCGATATGATGCCGCAATCCTGGGATCTGAGGAAATGCCGAGTGGCGAGGCGATGATTACCGAGATTGAAGAGTACCTGCGGAGTCAGGAACCCTCTGATGCCCAAGAATGACACCTACTAGCCAACGAATGTATCTGGAATCCAGGGTGGCGGCTTGATGCCCTCTCGGACTACGTCAGTGATCCAATATCCAACCGACAATCGCATCGTCGTAAACGGCCTTAGTATGCACTATCGCGATTGGGGCGGGTTTGGAGACCTGGTTGTGCTGCTACACGGCCTTGCGTCAAACTGCCGCTTTTGGGACCTAGTAGCACCACTCCTGACTCGCAATTTCACAGTCCTGGCCCTGGATCAGAGGGGCCATGGCAGCACCGACAAACCTGACAGTGGATATGATTTTGCCACCGTAGCCGACGATCTACTGGGATTCCTGCAGTCTATCGGCGCCGAGCGGCCCCTCATAGTAGGGCACTCCTGGGGCGGCAACGTTGCTCTCGAGCTAGCGGCTCGTCACCCCTCTGTGCCACGGGCACTGTGCCTGGTGGACGGCGGACTGATCGAACTTTGCACCGTACCAGAGATGTCTCTTGAGAAGGCAAGAGTGGACCTAGCCCCACCGGATATGACCCATCTCACGATGGGACAGCTGCTCGAGATGGCAAAGGGCCACCTGCCCAACGGACGAGGAACAGCCCCCGAGATAAAAGACTTTCTGCAGGCCAATTTCGACGTCGTCGAAGATGGCACCATACGCCCAAAGCTTACGCGTGAAAACCACATGCGGATCATTGAGGCGATGTGGGGCCACAAGCCCTCTCGGAGCATGGGCTTGGTCAATTGTCCGGTTCTACTAATGCCGGCAAGGCAGGACGGCGACGAGGCTGTGGCGGAGCGGCGATTTGGCAGTGAGCAGGC
>JASLXL010000010.1 GCA_030740335.1 SAR202 cluster bacterium
AGGGGCCTGCGCCGCAGTACTGACATGGCCCGTAGAGTACTGGAACGGACCCGTGGAGACCTGACTGTGGCCATACGACAGCGTCGCCTTGAGAGAAAGCTGGCCGAGTTGCAAAGATCGATTGGCGAAAGCTCAGGGGCCCCAACGGCCTGAGAAAAAGAGGGCGGCTCTCAGACCGGTTCCTACGGGGTCTGCCTCCGGCTTCGCGGCTTGACTAGCTTCATGTCGTATGTTAGTTTCTCACGAGTGGAGCCCCTGTGGAGTTTTATATAGTTATCCTCCCTTCCAAGGGAGGATTTTTTGTGGAGATGCCAAAATGACCATCGTCTATATCGCCTTTGCGGCCGGTGTTGTCGGACTCTTGTTTGCCCTAGTACAGGCGATTCGCATCATAAAGCTGGACAAAGGCAATGAGCTCGTCCAGATGATAGGAAACGCCATACAGGAAGGTGCGATGGCCTTCCTGTCGCGAGAGTACAGACTGCTGGGTATGTTCGTGGTCGTCATGGCCGTGATCCTCGCCGTATTCATCGACTATGACGTGACGGGTCGTGTCTCAGAGGCGAGCGAACTGTTCGACACGGATCGGAGCGTGCCGTCGACCGCTATCGCGTACCTGGTCGGTGCAATAGGCTCGGCACTGGCAGGCTTCATCGGCATGAGCATCGCCATCCGCGCCAACTCACGAACCGTCGTGAAAGCCCAGGAGGGCCTGAACGAGGCACTCAAGGTCGCCTTTAGCTCCGGCTCTGTGATGGGCGTATCAGTAGTGGCCATCGGCCTCATCGGCGTGACTCTCGTCTATCTGGTGTTCAAGGACGTCAGCATCATTGCCGGCTTCGGATTCGGCGCATCGTCCATCGCACTGTTTGCGAGAGTTGGCGGCGGCATCTACACCAAGGCTGCTGATGTAGGCGCAGACTTGGTGGGCAAAGTGGAGGCCGGCATTCCTGAGGACGACCCCCGCAACCCTGCCACAATCGCAGACAACGTGGGCGACAATGTCGGGGACGTGGCAGGCATGGGCGCGGACCTTTTCGAATCCTACGTTGGATCTATCATCGCGACCATCGCTCTGGCGGCCACGGGCGCCCTGTATCTAGATATGGGCGTCGACCTGACCGATACAGAGGCTAACTACGACCACTACTTGTTCTTACTTCCGGTTATCGTCGCGGCCCTTGGCATATTCTCTTCCATGCTGGGTACGCTGCTGGTGCGCACCAAGGAGGGCGCCTCGATGGGCCGCCTCCTCTGGACGCTACGGTCCGGCATCATCGCGTCCGGCATCCTTGTCCTGATCGGCACCGGAATCGCCATCAACATGATGAATCTGCCCTTCGATCTGTTCTGGGTCATTGTTGTGGGGCTTGTGGCAGGCCAGATCATCGGTACATCTTCCGAGATATATACGTCCTATGAGTTTAAGTTCACACGGGACATCGCCGCGCAGTCGGAGACGGGTCCCGCGACCGTGATAATCTCGGGCCTAGGCCTGGGCATGGTAAGCACGCTAATACCGGGTGTTGTGGTCGTCGTCGCGATGTGGGCGACCAACGAGCTTGCAGGTGTCTACGGGGTGGCGTTGGCCGCGGTCGGCATGCTGTCGACCCTGGGCATCACGCTGGCCACGGACGCCTACGGGCCGGTGGCCGACAATGCCGGCGGCATCGCAGAGCAAGCCCACATGGACCCAGAGGTGCGCGAGAGGACGGATGCGCTCGACTCTCTGGGCAACACGACGGCGGCAACCGGCAAGGGCTTCGCCATTGGTTCCGCAGTGCTTACGGCGCTGGCGCTGATGGCGGCCTATGCGAAGGTCAGCGGCGTGGAGACCTTCGACCTGCTAAATGTAAATGTGATGATGGGGCTGATCGTTGGCTCCATCATGCCGTTCCTGTTCTCGGCACTGACGATGCAAGCCGTGGGACGCGCGGCGAACGCGATGATCCAAGAGGTCCGCCGTCAGTTCCGGGAAATCGAGGGGTTGATGGACGGCACCGCCCCGGCGGACTACGCCAGGGCCGTCGACATCAGCACCAGTGGCGCGATGCGCGAGATGGTGTTGCCAGGCTTGCTGGCGATCATAGCGCCGGTGGCGGTCGGAGCGATTCTAGGCGCGGAGGCGCTGGGCGGACTTCTCGTGGGCGCAATCGCGACGGGTTTCCTGCTGGCCATTATGATGGCCAATGCGGGCGGGGCCTGGGACAACGCCAAGAAGTGGGTCGAGAAGGGTAATCACGGCGGCAAGGGCTCTGAGCAGCACACTGCTGTGGTCGTCGGCGATACGGTCGGCGACCCTTTCAAGGACACATCTGGTCCGGCTCTGAACATCCTGATAAAGCTGATGTCGATCGTGGCGCTGGTATTCGCGCCGCTGTTCCTGTAATCCTTCCCCCTCCCCTCTCAGAAATGCTGAGGGGAGGGGCGGCAGCACCAAGTCGCCAAGGTTCAACCGCTGTCGGTGTCGATGCTGTCCATTCGCTCCCTGTCGCGGTCTGTGAGGAATGGACCGATCCGGCGAGCGAACTCCACCACCGTCTCCTCTACCGTAGCGTCGGTCGTGTCTATGACCAGCTTGTTGAGCAGTGCGGAACGTTGGAACTCCTCCTCAAACCTGCGCAAGACGAACTCAATATCCCCTCTTTGAACCACCCCCGCCTTATGTGGCCGCTCGGCCATTCGATTGCGTATGGCATCGGGCGACGCCTTGACCAGGACAAGCACCGTTTCCGGAGCAAACTGGTTGATCCACGTCTCGAACAGATTCCTAGTGTCCATGATCGGGTCGTCCGGGTCCAGGTCGGCTAGATAGTCGAAGTAGAGGGGCCCGTAGACGTTGTCCTCGATGTGGAGCCCGATTATCATGCTGTCTGCTCCAGAAGTCGTGAAGGGGATGTGGTATAAAATGTTGTGGCGCTGAATCATCTCCTTGACCCTGGGCGAAAGCCGCAGTATCTGCTCATGCTCTTCGTCTGTGAGCTCAGGTGGGTGAGATATTTTAGGCATGAGGAAATGGTCATGGATCAGGTATTCGTCTGGAACTCCGGCGAAGGCGTCCATCGTTTCGCGGGACCACTCGATCAGCGCCCTGGCCAGGGTTCGGGCGCCGGCATACTCGCTGCCTACTAAAAGTAGTCTCATCGTAGTAACTCCTTAGGCGGGGCTCGCGACTCCACCCTGTGATGCTGAGGAGGCCCCCGACGAAGTATCCGGGGCGGGGACTCCTAAAACGTGAGTTTAGCACGTGTGCCGATCACCGTCCCAGACCCTTCTATGTCGCTCAGGGTGACATGGCATGGGTTGCCTGCTACCCATGGGTGATGAGGGGGTCCGTGACCCCTGCTTCGGCAAACCCCTTGGCCCTCAGGACGCAGCTGTCGCACTCGTTGCAGGGGGTCTCGCCGCCCTCGTAGCAACTCCATGTGAGATCGAGGGGTGCGCCTAGCTCGACTGCCATTTGGACAATCTCTGCCTTGGACAGATGGATGATGGGCGTCTCGATCTCGATGTCGATGCCGTACTCTGCGCCCAACTTGCTGCCAAGACGCAGAGTAGTTGCCATCTGCCCATAAAACTCGGGCCTACAATCCGGATAGCCACTGTAGTCGATGGCGTTGGGGGCCACGTATAAACGTGCGACTACCTCCGACGCTGGGACGCCCTCGACCTCAATGGCATAGAGCACCTTACTCTCCAGCAAGGCCGCAGATAGTGACAAGAACATGGTATTGCGCAGTGGAACGTAGGTAATTGGGATGCCGGTCCCGATATAGGAGGCGTCTTTAGGAACGTCGAAGGCTTCGGGATTGGTCAGGGCTGAATACCAGGCGACCTCCTTCAGGAACGCGACGTCCAGCAGCTTGTGATCCACACCGAGGACCGAGGCGACGCGGGCCGCGCACCCGACCTCCTTGCCATGTGTCTGGCCGTAGTGGAAGGTCAGTGCCGTTAGGTGGTCGGATCTACCGACCGCGTAGGCAGTCACTGTTGTGGAGTCGAGTCCGCCGGACAGCAGTGTGAGGCTATAAGTTGGCATATGGTTCCAGTTTTAGGACGTCCCGTGGTCCGTGGACAGGCGAAATTCTTAACGTAGGGACAGGTCTGTGACCTGCCCTTCTTTGAGCCCTGGAGAAGGCGCACTTGCCTTGTTGAGCACGCTAACCCTCTGAGCAATACGCCACAAGAGGGCTGGTCGCAGACCCGCCCCTACAACAGCCCGCGCGGGAAGGTCGCGGACCGCCCTAACACCACCAACGACGAGAGGGAGGGCGGGTGCCGTTCAGGCCGCCCCGTGACGGGCGGTTACGACGGTATGTAGTCCGCCCCTGACCAAGTAGTCCAGAGTGACGGTCATCCGACGGGGAGAGCAGACTACCACGAGGTCGTTGAGCACCTGATTGGCCACGTGTTCCTGGACCATGTGAACTCCTCTGTAGGAGAGCAGGTAGTATTTGAGCGACTTTAGCTCGATGCACTGCTTGTCGGGGACGTACTCGATCTTCAGCAAGCCGAAGTCAGGCAGCTCGTTCCAGGGGCAGACAGCTGTGAATTCCCGGGTGTCTATGACGATCTCGGAGTCGCTGTTTGGGTACTCGTACTCAAAGGTTAGCAGGCAGTCCGGGTCCACACCACCTTCGGCCCTTACCGCAAGTCGACTATCCAGTGCCTCGTAGTCGTCTCGTAGGGATTCTATATTTGCCATTTTGTTTGCCGCTCCAGAGAGCCTCGGTTCACCGGTGAGAACATATATAATACATTACAGTCGGCCATGGAAATGGCAACTTTCACGCGGTTCGAGGGGTGACAAAGCGAAACGATGGCCCAGCTCCCCTCGCAACGTCTCCCAGCCATCGAAGCCCGAGGACTTTATAAATCCTATGGCCGCGCAGGGGTATTGAAGGGCCTGCGCCTCGATGTTCCCTGGGGTGAAGTAGTTGTCGTGCTGGGGTCAAACGGCTCCGGCAAGACGACACTGATGCGAATTCTGGCGACATTGACCAGGCCGGACGGCGGGACTGTTCAAGTGGCGGGTCTCGATCCCTACAAGCTTGGACGGCAGGTGCGGAGCCAGATCGGCGTCGTTACCCACGATCCACTGCTCTACGACGACCTCACCGGGTACGAGAACCTCAGGTTCATGACGCGCATGTTCGGTCTCGACCGAGCAGGCGAGAGAATAGAGGCAGCTGCCGGCAGACTGGGACTTTCCGCGCGGCTCCACCAGCGGGTCGGGACACTGTCTCACGGCCTAAAGAAGCGATTCACCATCGCGCGGGCGCTACTGCACGACCCTAAAATTCTCCTGATGGACGAACCGGAGTCCGGCCTCGACCAGGAGTCACAGACTACCCTCGACACGCTGATTCGAGATCCGGCGGCGTCTTTCCGTTCTGTGCTCATCACAACCCACAGCCCGGAGCGGGCCGCGGCGATGGGCGATCGGGTCGCAATCCTGGCTCGGGGGCTTATTGCCCACACGGCGCCGATTGGTCGCAATACGGACCCTGACACAATCAGGCGTCTTTACGTCGAATACGCCGGGGCAGTCCAATGAAGGCCTACCTAGGGCCGATCCTCGCACTGGTGTGGAAAGACATCCTGTTGGAACTGAGGACCAAGGATTTCGTCGTCTCGGTCCTAGTCTTCTCTCTTCTGGTGATCGTGGTCTTCAACTTCGCCATCGAGCCGTTACCTGCTAATGTCGGGATCGTGGCTCCCGGAGTGCTCTGGATCGCCTATATATTCGGCGGCGTACTAGGGCTGACGCGATCGTTCGGCCTGGAGCGAGACTCCGGCAACCTGCGAGGACTGATGCTCTCTCCGGTGTCGCGGGACACCATATTCTTCGGGAAGATGCTGGCGAACTTCCTGTTCATGATGCTCGTCGAGCTCATGGTGTTCCCTGTGTTCGCAGTATTGTTCAACCTATCTCTATGGCAACCAGAGCTGCTCCCAATAGCGCTGTTGGCCACCCTCGGTATCTCGACCATAGGCACTGTGTTTTCGGCAATGGCTGTGAGTACTCGGGCAAGAGAGGTGATGCTGCCGTTGCTATTTCTGCCGGCGGCTGTACCGATCATCATTGCCGCAGTGGAGACTACCGGACTTGTGCTACGCGAACAGGAGTTGACCGACCTGTCGACGTGGTTGCCACTGATGGCAGCTTTCGACGCGGTGTTCCTGGTAGTGTGTCCCGTGGCCTTCCACTTTGTTGTGGAGGACTGAGCCTCGAAGGGCTACTTGAGCGACGCCCAGCGTCCTAGTAGCACCA
>JASLXL010000011.1 GCA_030740335.1 SAR202 cluster bacterium
GAAACGACAATGGCGGGCTGTTGACTAGCCCTCTCCAGTGCCTACCGCCTCAATCCCTCCGTCGCGCACCGCGAACCTGGCCATTTGTGACAGGTATCGTGCTTCTACCAGAGCCGGGTCCGCGCTCGTGATGAAGCATTGCTGGTATTGTTTGGCGAGGTCCAATACCTGTGCTCGCCGCCCGGCGTCTAGCTCCGATAGCACGTCGTCAAGCAATAGGATGGGCTCGTCGTCCCGCTCCTCTCGCAGGATGCTCGCCTCGGCCAATTTTAGTGCCAGGACAGCGGTCCTGGATTGGCCTCGTGACGCATATGGCCCTGCTGGAATGCCCCCCAGCATCACAACTGCGTCGTCTCGATGCGGTCCCGACACCGTGTGACCCTGGGCAAGCTCCCTGGGACGCGCGGCTAAGAGGGCGATTTTTAGTGTATCGCCGAACTCCTCCTCTCCGTGCTCCTTGGGGGCTTGGACGCCGGGGCGGTAGGCCAGCCGGAGCGACACGCCGTCACCCGATAGGTCGCCATAAAGAGCCGATATCATTTCCGAGAGTGTCTCTATTACACTAGCGCGCCTGAACATGATGTACTTTCCGGATTCGACTAGCTCGTCGTCCCAAAACTCCAGTTCTCCGGCCCCGGACCGACCGTCCCGTACGAGCTTTAGAAGGTAGTTTCGCTGGGAGACGATCTTCTGGTACCTTTGTACTGACCTCAGGTACTGCCGGTCGAGCTGCGAGATTAGGATGTCCAGGTACCTGCGCCGCGTCGATGGAGATCCGAACACCAGATCCAGGTCCTGAGCGCTGAACATCACTGCATTGACCTCGCCTACCAGATCTGATGCACGGCGAGGCGCCCTGTTGACCCGCACGAGCTTTTGTACCGTGAAGGCCTCTGTCGATACCAGCTCCGAGGTATCGCCTCCGTCCTGTGGCCCGTTGGCGGCCACTTTGAAGTCGACCTGAACACGCGTGTCACCACCACGCCGCTGGATGTTGGCAGACACCTGGGCGTGGCTGTCTCCGTCGACCGATTGTCGACGCACTAGTTCCCGATCGGTGGACGCCCGAAGCGACTTTGCGATTGCCAACATGTACAGAGCCTCGATCAGGTTGCTCTTGCCCTGGCCGTTGGCTCCGTGGAGCAAGATCATGCCTGGCTCGAAGTCTGCCTCCAGCCCCGCATAGCTGCGAAAGTTGGAGAGGCTCAGATGGGTGATGTAGATGAGGGATCCTCGCTCAGGGGGTATTTGAGGGTGGGCAGAGATACCTCTAACTACCCGCCCATCTGACTATGTTTCAGATGGCTCGACGCTGAGCCCTTCTTGTGAGTGCAGAGCCAGGAACTCGTCCTCGCTGATCACCTTCACTCCGAGGGCCTCGGCGTCCGCCAACTTCGAGCCTGCGTCCTCACCGGCGATCAGGTAGTTGGTCTTCTTGCTTACACTGCCGCTAATAGCCCCACCGGCGGCCTTGATGCGGCCCTGGATTTCCGAGCGGCTAGACTCCCGCAGCCGTCCAGTCACCACGAACCTGAGGCCCGCCAGTGTAGGTGTGGCCCGCTCTGGTCGTGCTTCGTCTTGCAATCGCACGCCAGCGTTTCCCAGTCGGTCGATCATATCCCGGTTAGGGCCATTCTGAAAATACGACACTACGGATGCCGCGATCTTTGGCCCTACCGAAGGGATAGTGGTGAGGGCCTCCTCGTCAACGTCCATCAGTTCGTTCATCGAGGGATATGCTTCGGATAGGAGCTCGGCGACTTCGGAGCCGACGTGAGGGATACCCAGCGCCACCAGCAGACGAGCGAGCGGCTGGTCCTTGCTAGCCTCAATGGCCGCCAGCAGGTTGGACGCGCTCTTCTCGGCCATGCGCTCCAGCTCCAGTAGGTCGTCCATTTGAAGACGGTACAGATCGGCGGCGTCCTTTATTTTGTTATTATCAAGTAGCGAAATGACCTGCCTTATTCCCAGACCGTCGATGTCCATTGAGCCCCGGCTCACGAAGTGCTCGAGGAGCCGGACGAGTTGTGCCGGGCACTGGGCGTTGACGCAGGCGATTGCTGACTCGTCCTTCACGCGGACCACCGCCTCATCGCAACTTGGACAAACCGATGGCATTTCGTACTCGGGTTCTTTCCCAGTGCGACGCTCCGTAATCACCGAGACGACCTGCGGTATCACCTCGCCCGCCCTTTCCACGACGACCCAGTCTCCTTTGCGAATGTCCTTCGCTTTTATGTAGTCTTCGTTGTGAAGCGTTGCACGGCTCACTTGCACACCGCCCACGTTCACTGTTGTGAGGACTGCGTAGGGACTAAGCCTCCCCGTGCGGCCTACGGCGACCTCTATGCTTTCCAGCTGCGTCACCGACTGGGTCGCCGGGAACTTGTAGGCGATGGCCCATCGTGGCTCCCTGCCCACCTGGCCCAAGTGGTGTTGCAGGTCGAGCCGGTTCACCTTTATCACCACCCCGTCGCACCCGTAGTCCAGCGTCTCCGCGCCCTCGAGCCAGGTGCGGTAGTAGTCGGCAGCCTCAGCGGTGGTTTTCACTAGTGCGTTGTGCGGGTTTGTCTTGAACCCCAACTCTCGCAGGTAATCCAGCGTGTCCAACTGGGTGTCCGGCCCGATGGGCTCCGCCACCCCATACACAAAAATGTCCAGTGGGCGGCTGGCGACATCCTGAGGGTCGATCTGTCGAATCGAGCCAGCGGCTGTGTTTCGGGGGTGAGCATACGGAGGCAGTTCCTTAGCGATGCGCTCCTCGTTGAAGCGCTGGAACGCCGACAAAGGGAAAACAACCTCACCCCGGACCTCGAATCGCGCCGGGAAATCTCCGTGGACCTCCAGCGGTATGCTGCGGATCGTGCGCAGGTTCTGGGTCACGTCCTCGCCGACGGTGCCGTTGCCGCGGGTCGCTCCTCGCACAAGTACCCCATTCTCGTAGGTCAGCGCTACCGCCAGTCCGTCGTACTTCAGCTCGCACGCCATGTCGAATGCTTCGCTCTCCAACGTCTCGGCCGTGCGACGGTGCCACGCCATCAGTTCGTCGTCGTCGAAGGCGTTACCCAGGCTGAACATCTGCACTGCGTGTGCGGCCTGGGCGAACCCGGATGAGGGCTCTGCCCCGACACGCTGTGTGGGCGACTGGGGCGTCACTATTTCCGGGTGCTGCGTCTCCAATTCCCTCAACTCCCGAATTAGGACGTCGTACTGGGCGTCGCTGATCTCAGTCGCGTCGAGTACGTAGTAGCGGTGATTGTGGTAGTCAAGGCTGGCGCGCAGTTCGGCAACGCGGTTCAGCACGTCAAGAGATGTCATTCACTCCACCATGTTTCGTCATAGTAGTGGTGACTACGCCTGATAATACCATGCGTGGGCGCGCCTCTTACTAGGTGGGCCAGCGGTCGAGGTGTCCAAGGGTGCGCCTGGTGAGAATTGGCCACCCACCTCGAAAAGTTCTGGACCGGGCGCATGTGGAATAGCTATACTATCTGGACCCACGTTGCGCAGAGGCGCATCCGATTTGATGGGCGTGCAGTCCCATTGGGAGAGTAGCTTGGCCCCCTCGCAAGAATTCCTGGAATTTGTTGCCGGTTATCCGGCGTTGATGGCCATCGGCAATACTCCGGCGGTCCGGTTGGACCTGGACACCGGCGACGCCAATGTGTATGCCAAGTATGAGCAGCTCAACCCTGGAGGCTCCATCAAGGATCGTCCGGTGCTCCGGATGCTCGTGGAGGCAGTCTTGTCTGGAGATCTGACTCCGGGCAAGGTCATCTTGGACGCCACCTCGGGAAACGCCGGTATCGCCTATGCAATGATAGGCGCGACGCTGGGCTACAAGGTTGAGTTGATAATGCCCGAGAACGCCAGCCGGGAGCGCAAGGAGCGTGTGCTGGCACATGGGGCGGAGATCATATTCACCGACCCGATACTTGGCTACGATGAGGCGCTGCGTGACGTCAAGAGGCGCTACAAGGCGAACCCGGACAAGTACTTCTACTGCGACCAGTACTCAAATCCCAATAATCCGTTGGCCCACTACGACACCACCGCCGAGGAGCTTTTACAGCAGGTCCCCGATGTGACCCACTTCGTAGCAGGTGTGGGCACGGGGGGAACGATCACAGGTGTGGGACGCAGGTTGAAGAAGGCCAACCCGGACGTTCGAGTCATCCTCATCAACTTCGACGAGTGGCCCGGAATCGAGGGACTGAAGCCGCTGGGAGAGGACCACCACATCGTGCCCGACACTTTCGACGCAGAGGTAGTGGACGGGACGGTGCGAGTTGACATTGACGAGGCCTACCGGATGTCCCGAAAATTAGCGCTGCAGGGTGTCTTCGCCGGCCAGTCGTCAGGCGCATACGTTCTTGGTGCCAGCCAGGTTGCCTCTCGTTCGCCCGGAGCCCACGTCGTCACCATCCTCAACGACATAGGCGAGCGCTATTTCAGTACCTCCATGTGGATATAGCGGGGCCCATTTGACCCCGCTCGCACCCTACACGTCGAGGTTACGGACCTCAAGGGCGTTGGACTGGATGAAGTTGCGGCGCGGCTCTACTACGTCTCCCATCAGTAGCGAGAACGTCGAGTCGGTCGACGCCCGATCGCCCTCGAGGACCTGGAGCAAAGTTCGCTTCTCTGGGTCCATCGTCGACTCCCAGAGCTGTTCCGCGCTCATCTCACCTAGGCCCTTGTAGCGCTGAATGCTGGGCTTCGTATTCCCGTTCAACCCTGATATGAGCTGTTCGCGCTCAGCTTCGCTGTAGGCCCACTGATGTTTCTTGCCAGCGCTGACTCCATACAGTGGCGGGAGCGCCATGTACAGGTGCCCTGCGGATACCAGTTCTGGCATGTTCCGGAAGAAGAACGTTAGTAGCAGCGTGCGGATGTGCGCCCCGTCCACGTCTGCGTCAGTCATGATTATAATGCGGTGATACCGCAGCTTCTCAAGGTCGAATCCCTCGCCAAGGCCGGCCCCCACCGCGATCGTCAGTGCACGGATCTCATCGTTGGCCAGCATCTTGTCTTCGCGCGCCTTTTCGACGTTGAGGATCTTGCCTTTCAGTGGCAGGATGGCTTGGAACTGCCGGTCCCGTCCCTGTTTTGCGGTGCCTCCAGCAGAGGGGCCCTCAACCAGGTACAATTCGCAGTTCTCCGGGTTCTTGTCAGAGCAGTCCGCCAGTTTGCCGGGGAGCGACCCTCCGTCCATAGCGTTCTTACGGATGATCAAATCGCGGGCCTTGCGGGCTGCCTCCCGTGCCCTCTGCGAGGTGAGGCACTTGTCGATGATGCGCTTGGCGTCCTGAGGGTGGTCCTCCAGGAATATCTGTAGACCCTCCGCCACCACGCTCTCGACCTGGGTGCGGACCTCAGGATTGCCCAGCTTCGTCTTGGTCTGTCCTTCGAACTGCGGGTCTGTCAGCTTTACGCTGACGATGGCCGTGAGCCCTTCGCGGGTGTCCTCACCCGACAGATTGGAGTCGCCGTTCTTGATGAGCGCTTGCTTCTTGGCGTAATCGTTAATGATCCGTGTCAGTGCCGCTCTGAAGCCGGTCAGGTGCGTGCCGCCGTCGGTGGTGTTGATACAGTTTGCGAAGACGTACACTGACTCCGAGAAGGCGTCGTTGTACTGCATCGCAACCTCGACCTTCGTGCCCTCGACATCGTTCTCCACGTAGATCGGCTCCTGGTGTAGCACTGCCCGTGTCGAGTTCAGCGTCGAGACGAACTCCGATATCCCGCCGTCGAAGCGGTAGCTCACCTCTTTGGTGGGCTTCTCGGGCTCCGCCTGGGGCTGTTCTTGCGCCGCCTCCGGCTCTTCGTCGAAATCCTCGAATCCGTAGTCAGCTTCGTACTCTTCTTCAGGGGCGACGACGACCTTCGGGTACCAGTCGCTTCGGAAGTGGATCTCCAGTCCTCTGTTCAGGAACGCCATTTCCTTGAAGCGCTGGGACAAAGCGTTGAACTCGTATGCAATGTCCGGAAATATCTCAGGGTCGGGCGAGAAGGTAATCACCGTGCCAGACTTGCTTTTGGGGGCCCCGGGAACCGTCAATGAGACCAGGTCGGTCTTGCGCTTGCCTTTGGAGAACTCCTGGCGGTAGATGTTCCCGTAGCGGGAAACCTCGACTAGCAGAGAGGTGGAGAGGGCATTGACCACCGATGCACCGACGCCGTGGAGACCGCCAGAGACCGAGTAGGCCTTGCCTCCGAACTTGCCGCCGGCGTGCAGCGTGGTCATCACCGTCTCCACTCCCGTCAGGCCGGTCGCCTTGTGGACATCCACCGGAATCCCGCTCCCGTCGTCCTCCACGCGGACCGAGCCGTCTTCACGGATGTGGATACTGACGCGCTTGCCCCGGCCTGCCATGAACTCGTCGACGCCGTTATCGACGATCTCGAAGATCAGGTGGTGGAGGCCGCGCTGGTCTGTGCTCCCGATGTACATTCCAGGCCGGCGCCGAACGGCTTCCATGCCCTCCAGAACCTGAATGTCCTGTGATGTATAAAGCTCTTCCTTGGACTGCGCCCGTTTTGTTGCCATATACGGTCTCCTTCTCCTGTTGCGCCATACAAACGCGCACCCCATCGAAGGAGTGCTCCATTCTAAACGTTCGCCAAGCGTGTAACGCCACGGGGTTCCGGAATGGCGCTCCGTTCCCGAGCGGGTCTGTGCTGAGAGGTAAATTGAGGTTGTTTTAGAGGGCCCGCTTCGCTGATTTTGCACCTCAGCGGCGAGGTAAACACTGACGTTTCAACAGTCAGGTTATATTATAGCTGTACAGCTTCGAATTTTCAAGGGATATTTACTGCAATACCTTACCATAGTATTAGAACAAGTTCAACCATGTTCTGCAAAAACACCTTGGTGTCTGAAGCTCAACAGGCATAGAGTCTTTTACCCGCGTCATGGGGTCGTGAAAGGCCCGGCAGCGCCTTGTAACCGAAGCGCGGAGAACGCTTACCAAAGTTCGTCGAGCAGCATGTGGTACTCGGCCTTGTCGGTGCCGGAGCCGAGGACCCCGTACTCATCGAGGAAAGGCTGCACAAACGCATCGCCACAGTTGCGACGGATGCTCCTGATCTCGAGAGTGATTTACTTGTACCTGTCCCAATCTGGGAACATAGTGATTTTGTCACTGGCCGATCCTGACGCGATTAGGCTGGCGGTCGACAACTATCTTTCTTGGTTGAATTCATAAATATTCGCTCTTGAGAGAGAGACTAGGCCGTTGGAAGAGGAAATCAAGGGGCTGAAGGCCAAGATGCGGCGAGCCAACGATCTGTATATGGATGGCAATATGGACAACGTTGAGCACGAGCAAAATGCGCCGCGGAGCACAAAGATATCAGTTTCACTCAGCTCGTGAACATGCTCTCCCTGAATGTTACCGTTCACACGGACAGGGTCGTGGTTGACGGGCTGATCCCAATGGACATCGCAATGGCGGACGTGGTCAACGAGCTCCCGAAGGTAGAGCAGAAGGGGTTTCCAAAGACTAGTAGCTCTGGAAAAGCTTGCCCCAGCCTGTTTTCATGGCCGCGCGGATTCGGCGGCGGCCTATGAGCCTGAGCCAGTACTCGTTGTGGTACAGATTCGATGCGACGAAGGCCCAGGGCGTGATGGGAGAGCGCAGCAGCATGTTTTCAAGGGGCTTGAGAGGACCCCAGTAGATGAGCTTTTGGCCGCGAGACGCGAATGTGTTCTCGTTCTGCTTGAAGCGCCAGTTGACCCCGGAGATGTCGTCGCCAACTATTTCGATCGAGTCGGTGTCGCCGATCCCGAGGCCCATCTCGTGGGCTATGCGGATGTAGCCGATGGACAGCGGGTCGAAGCCCATTAGCCGCGCGGCGATGGCGTCGACGGCCACCTGGTCGGCCCCAGCGATGATTACGTTCTTGGCGTGCCATCGCATGGCCCGAGGTCCTGGCCCATCGCCAGCAAATGTGCCGTCGGTCACCGCGAAAACGCCCGGGTGGATCTCGCGCTGGATGGCCAGGAGGTCGACCAGAGTCTCGTGGATAACGGAGTGGGTCCAGTGGCGCTTGCGATTGAGCAGGCCACCGAACGCGTTCTTCATAGCTCCCGTCATGGTCGTGAATACGTGGGTCTTGACCGTGGGCATGTGAACGATGTTCTTGCCGATGAACATCTCCGGAATCTGAATGCCCTCCGGGTAGATGTCGTCCAACACGAGCATTTTGGCCTTCGGCTTGTACTCGATCCACTCCACGGGCGGGTAGTCCAGGTAGACGCTCTGGAGGCCGTACTTGTCCTCAACGACGGTGTGTTTATTGTTGATAGCCCCTTCGTGTGGGTCGACCACGACGGTGCCGTTGTGGGTGGGTATCAACTCTCCAAAACCGTCGGCCCTGAGCGTCTTGATGACGCCCTCAAGTTGCCAGGGCGTGGTGGAGCACGCCGGGTAGTAGTGCTGCCACGAAATGTTGATCTTCAGCAGAGTTGCAGCGTCCAGGGACAGCGTCTGGGTGTAGTCCGCAAGGCGCATCGCACGCGCGATGTCGTCCAAGACGGTCTCCGGGGTCGTATAGACGACGGCGATCTTTGGAGTCGCGGGGGCTGAGGTCTGCTCTGAGACGTCTGTCTCGGTCTGAACGGCCAATATCGCTCCTTGTGTCTGACAACCTAGTGGGAAGCTAGAATGCGATCAGAATCCCGGTAGTTGCCCTAGTTCCACCCAATACGGTCAGGTAGCACCAGCCCCGCCCGATTCAGCGCGCGCAGCGCCAGCACCCATTTCCTGGGTTCTGATTTGCGAATTCGTGTCTACGATGGCTTCCTCCAACTCGGGAGGGGGCGGCGACGTGGAATCATCGGATATCAACAGAGTGTGCTGGTGCTCTTTGAGGTAACGTTCCGCAAGGCGTCCGAGGGACTGGGTCAGGGCGTCTTCCGCGGGCCACGGCTCAATGGGTGAAAGCTGGGTTGCCAGGAGGCGGTCTAGATGGTCGTGCAGGCCTTCGTCGAGCTTGGTCCGAACCTCTTCAATTGTTGAGCACGCTTGCCAGCAGTCAAACACCTCTCGATTTTCCGTTCCGTGGAAATATTCGCGTTTAGCGGCTGCTGCGGTCCCCGCGAGATCGAATCGAGCGAGTAGCAGCGCGAGAACGTACTCCTCGACGAGGTCGCGCCTCACGTCCGTGAGAAGGGCCGGGTCCACGGGCCGTGCCTGAGTTTGGCGTACCGTAGCCCCTGACGGCCTGTGTGGGGTTCGAGGCCTCGATATGGA
>JASLXL010000012.1 GCA_030740335.1 SAR202 cluster bacterium
TGTAATGCTGACCGTGGTGCACCTGCCTTTAACGGACAAATGATGTTTCAAGAAACACTCGTCCCATATGAATGGAGTATCGATTGGATTGATCCCAAAGTGTGGGAGATGATTGACGTATTAAACTCTTACAATCTCCCAGAACAAACCCCACCTTGTGAGAACTGTGCGTATGCTCATCAGAGAGCCTTAATGGAGATAAGCGATTCGTGAGAAATACCCACTCCTTACGGCTGACGCTATCTGATGGCTAGGACTCACTGGGGCATCTGGCAAAACCGGGGCTGTCGTTTCTAACGTCCTACCAGAGCCTTCGCCTATACTGCCCCCAGAGGCAGGGTTATGCGTGACACGATGAGTGTACTGGTACTGTGATGCGCGCTGGCTGTGGTGGTGATGGCGTGTGGCGGTGGTCCATCTGAAGTCGCGGTGATGGAGACTCCCCGAAGATGCGGTAGCAAAGACGTTTCCGTCGGCGAGCGTAGCCGCCAGGGCGATACGAGACAGGGAATGGATAGGACGTGATGAGACTTCAGCTTTGCATAGTAGGCTGCGGCAACTATGCCAGGACCGTTCTGGGCATGTTGGGCGATGTGTCGGAGGACTTCGGTTTCTATTTCGCCAGCCGCGATGCGCAGAAGGCGAAGGCGTACTGCGAAGAATTCGGCGGTATCGACTACTTCGGCAGCTACGAGGAGGCCGCTGCCGACACGCGTATCGAGGCCATGTACTTCTTGACTCCTCACGATCTCCACCTGCCAAACGCGCGGCTCGCCGCCCGTCACTCAAAACACATCCTCATGGAAAAGCCCATCGCGCGGTCAATTCCGGAGGCCATGGCTCTCATCGATGCAGCCACGGAGGGCGGCGTCCGGCTCATGGTAGCGGAGAACTACCGCTTTCTCCCTGGCGTTGCCAGGTGCAAGGAGCTCATACGCCAGGGTGCCATCGGGCAGATCAGGATACTCCAGCTCGAGTATTCAACCTCAGACGAGGTCGGACCCTATCCGTGGCGCCTGAGCGCCGAGCGGTGTGGGGGCGGCACATTCATAGACGGCGGCATCCACTGTGTGGACCTTCTAGTCAACGTCGGCGGATTCCCGGAGACCGTGTACGCTTCGAAGCCAATCCGCGTCTTGCCAGAAATAGAGGGAGAGGACAGCCTAGTGCTGATGACCCGCCTTCCGGGTGGAGCGATCGGGACAGTGATCTTCTCGAGTGCAACGCCTGTTTCTGAGTGGAGACGTCGGATGCACGTCACCGGAACAACCGGTGAGATCCGGTTTGACCAGATGAATTCGGAGATTCACGTCGCAGCCGGGGAAACCAGCCGCGTCGAGAGCGTGCCAGCGGCGCGACAGGCCTACCGGAGTATGTTCATGGAGTTCAAGGACAGCGTTGCCGAGGACCGGGAGCCGTTGATGTCGGGGCAGGAGGCGATCAACGACCTGGCCGTCGTCCTTGCCGCGTACGAGTCTGCGGATACGGGGATGCAGGTGCCCGTGCAGATGCCTCCGATTGCCGGTATTGTGAGGAGATAGGTTCTTACCGATGCCCAAGACCTTCCGCATAAAGGTTGACGAGGAAGTTTTTGCTCAGCTCCAGAAGCAAGCTACTCCGTGGAAAATACTGAGGCTACTCGACACAGACCTTGGCCGAGACGCAGCCGAAAGCCGCGAACTCGATTTGAAGGGGATCAGCAGCCCAACGCGGGTTCGAGTGATGCGGGTCGTCTAAGTAGTCGCCACTCCAAGGCGCCAGTAGAAGCCACGCTGATTTGGTCCTCCACCATCCCGAGCTACCGGTACTCGCTGGACGGTCCGGGGCCTGATCCACCTGCCCACTGCCCGTGGATTCAGACGGGCCAGCCGCGGCTGCCGGGCTCGCCGGGGTTGGCCAGGCCCCGCGGCTCGTTTTCGCTGCGGAAGTGGAACGAGTAGAGGGCGGCGTTTCGGAGGTGGAAGCGAGCGCGGACCGGTCTACCCGATAGGCGACCTAGGTCGCCGTTGCCGTTCCAGGTGACTGTGTGGCGGAGGTCGTCGCCGACGAAGGGGTCGCAGTCGTCGGCCGAGTAGCCGGCGAGGACGTCTCCCTTATCGGTCAGGAGTTCGACCTTCAGGGCGCCGTAAGGTGTGGGCGCGTTGCGCACGTCTCTGTGGGCCTTCTCCGGGGCGCGGGCGTTGACGGCGATACGGTCGCCTTCGAAGACCAACGGCTTGGTGGTCAGGGCACCGCTGGGTTCGTAGCCGTCGATGGAAACGAAGCCGTCGAGCCGCATCTTGGCCAGGCCGACGCCGTAGCCGAATTTGACGCCGTTGGCCTCGGTCCCCAGCAGGTGGTTCTGGGGATGGTCGGGCGTGTGGGCGTTGCAGTTGAGGCTATTCCCTGAGTAGTAGAAGTAGACCTCGTCGTCGTGGACCAGGGGTTTAGAACAAACCACGAACTCACTGTCCCAGGTGCCCAAGAGGCCAGGGCGGAGAAACTCAAAGAACTTTGAAGCCCGGCGCCAGTCGACGCCGTCGCGGCTGTAGAAGAGCTCGGTGAAGTGTCCTGCGGACCCGCCTTCGGGCGAACTGGACGGCGCGGTATCAGAGACTCCTATGAACAGATCGTCCGTATAGAGCAGAGCCGAGAGAATCGCATGGCTTCCCGGCGCCCAGAACTGAGGGTCGGTGACCTGTCGGGCTATGACCTCGCGAGTGTCTCCCCAGTGCTCGAAGTCCGGGCTGGTTGACCTGTAAATGGAGAGGCTGCCGGTCGTGCGGCCATCAACGTCGAGACGGCGCTTGCCGCCTTTTTTGGAGTAGTGGACCCAGGCGTCGTTGACCGGGTCCCAGCCGAAGAAGGCGCCGTGCGGCAGTATCGGCTGCTCGAAGTGGGCCGGGGTCCCCGCGCCCATGTGCCACCGGACGCCGTCGGCTGAGTAGGCCTGGGCCAGGTACCATTCGCCGCCGATCTGGTCGACGTAGGCCATCTTGTATCGCCTGGCGGGGTCGGGCTCTTCGTAGTCTTTGATGAGGGCGGGACGGCGGATGATCGACTTCTCCCCGATCCCCGAGGGCAAGATGTTGTTGTCTTTTGAGCCGTTGTACTCCTCGATGCCGAGGTCGGGCCTGTCCCAGGTGAGCCCGTCCTGGGATGTTGCGTAGCATGCCCTCCAATGGCCTGGACCCGCCACGTAGCTGATGCGGGACGTCGTGCCGTCTTCGGTGACGACCTCTTGCCAGCCGCCGGGCGCCCGTTCCAGGCGCTCCGACGTGCGATACCACATCTTGAAGATCCGGTCTTCCTCGTCGAAGATGACGGTACCGCCAAAGAGGAAGGGGCCGGGCCCCTGCTCCCAGGGCAGGTCGGCGTCTACGACGGGCCTGTCGATGGAACGAACGGGCCGGTGGTATCTGCGCTGGACGCCTTCCATGGAGTCGACGACGTGGTCGTCAAGGAATAGCTGGCGGGTGGAGTTGATGTTCACGTTGTCGGTCATGTGGCCCTTCCTAGTCAAGCCGATCGTCGACGGCAACAGCGACATGCGGTGATGGTCGGTATCGATTTTACCCGCCCGCCCGCCCTTAAGGTACTGGGGCAGCGCCCCAGGCCCCGAGCCAAGGGGGTTCTGCCCCCTTGGCAACCCCCCGCGCTCGCCCAACAGCGCATGGAGGAGCTACGGTAGCAGTCCGGGCAATGAGCCCGGGATGCTGCACAGGCATCATGGAGCGGGTCGCCAAGATCAACGGCGTGAGCCCCCACCGGTCGCTGGTCATTGTCGACCAGCGGGCGATCCATCTCGACGGCGGTGAGGCGACGTTCTCGATCGCGGCGGCGAGCGGAAACATGGCGTAGATGAGGTACGGGGCCAGGGGGGGGGTGAGGTCGGTAACGGCGGTTGGGCCGTTTAGGGCTACCTCGTTACGGCTGCAGTGGGGCAGGAGCGGAGGCCGGTGTTCGGGGTTAACCCCCCATGAGCCTCCTAGCCGTCAGGTTCCCCCACCCCGCATGAGCCTGTCTCTGGGGGCAGTATAGTCGAGGAGGCAAGGTCTTTAGTCGGTCGAGTCTCGGCAATGGTCAGGTAGCGGCTGCGCGCAAGGGCGAGGTATGGAGGGTAGGCGGTGCGGCGCTGGCCTGAATCTCACGTAGCTCCGTCGCTGGGCTTTCCCCGACGGATCACGAGCTTGAGGGGCCCGCGGTTGGTGTTGCGGAACCCGTGGTCGGAGCCTTTCGGCACGAGGACAACCTCCCCTGAACTGACATGAACGTCCTCTCCATCGGCTCACTATTCTTGATCATTAAGGGCGTTTTGCTAGTCTTCTCCTAACGCAGGTTCTGTTGACGGCTCGGCGCAGGGTTCCCACGAGAGCTGTTGCTCGAACGAGAGCCTGGCTTACGCCTGTAGGCCCAGTAAGATGTGCGAATACGGGTGGGACTGATCATATGGGCTAACCCTGAGTATTGATGAGAGCCAAGTTTACAGGCGTTGGAACTTGGTAACCCGCTG
The DNA here is from genome assembly GCA_030740335.1 of SAR202 cluster bacterium. Next base: position 4,493 of record JASLXL010000012.1, read on the forward strand.
GGCCTCACCGATCTCGGTGACATAGATGCTACCTTGGGAGTCGACGCACAGACCGTGGGGCGCGGTCAGCATGCCCGACTGACCGTCATTGCCCCTCCACCTGGCGATTAGGTCTCCCTGCAGGTTCCACAGGCTAACGCCACACTCCTCTCCCTGCTCGACCACGTGGACGACGCCGTCGCTGACCCAGATGTCGCCTGGCTTGTGCAGGTCGATCCACTCTTCCAGATAGTTGCCCTCCCGGTCAAATATCTGTATCCGATCGTTCTCCCTGTCGCAGATGAACACGCGGCTGTCGGCGTCTACCCAGATGTTGTGGAGCAGCGCGAATTCGCCGGGGCCCGTTCCCTGTTTGCCCCACGACAGCTCCAACTCCCCCTCGGGGCTGAACCGATGGACCCGGTGTCCTCCATATCCGTCTGAGACGAACAGGTCGCCGTTGGGTGCGATCGCCAGGCCTGAGGGCATGTTGAACGGGTTGCCGACGAAGGAGGGAGACGGGGCCAGCTTATTGCCCAGGGTACGTAGGAGGGTGCCGTCTGGTTTGTGCTCCGTCGCGATGTGGTAGTCTCTGTCTACCAGCCACACGTTGTCGTTGGGCGCGATGTAGATGCCGTGGGCCTCGGTGGAGAAATCGCCCTCGCCCCAGGACGAGATGAAGTTGCCGTCTACGTCCCAGATTGTCAACGGGTGCTTGCCACGGCTGAAAATGTGAATCTCGTCTCTTGAGTTCACCGCGCCGTCGGACGCGCGCCCAAAGCTCCAGAACCTGGGCATGTTGGGCCAGGATGGCACCAACTCGTACCTGTAGTCCCCGGTGCCGACGGTGATAGCCATCTTTTCATATCTCCTCGGAGTGTGCATATAGCTTTTCAGGATTTGCCGCCTATCGCGATTCCTCGATGGGTATTAATCTGATTAACGGCATCGCGGTCCGTGTACGCGGCATCAGCATAATAGGCCAGCGCCCGGTCGACCCCAGCCCAATCTATGGTCCCAAGCGTCTCCTCATGAGTGAGCCTCTTGGGGCAGTATAGCCTAGGGGGACAAGTAGGAAGGGATGCGGCGGGTAGCAGCTAGGGCTACGGGGCGCATGGGGAGGATGCTAGTAAGGCGTATAAAGCTGTTGTGAGGTAGGGGTAGGATATATCCAAAAGCGTACCCTAGTACCTAATCCCCCTTGGCACTCCTAGATTTTGGATTCCATTCTCTTAACACTGTTTTTCTAGACCAATCGTAATGGTGATGCAAGGCTCATTTCCTAGAGCAATAGTAGTGTGGCCTTTACCACTGACATCTTCTACCAATCGAGCATCTCCTTGGCCAAAGAGTTTTGTTGATCCATCCTCAAAACCGATTTCCAACTGGCCAGAGAGAACAACAACGAACTGCCGCTGGGGCGCAGGGTGCCAGTCCTGTAAAATGCCAGGTTGTCGGAGGCTGAACCGTATTTGAGAGGCATCGATACCCTCTGTCCAACTTGGTACGTTTTCTAAATCTATCTCCTCCCAACGAGATAC
>JASLXL010000013.1 GCA_030740335.1 SAR202 cluster bacterium
AGACCTGGAACCTGGACACCCTCGAATTTGCACCACTGGACTCCGCGGCCAAATTCGAGTTCGGGACTCGTGACAGGGCTGTATTCGGCGCGTTGTCCGTGGCGATCAGGTCAGCCAAAGAGATTGGGATCGAGAACATAGCCGAAAGGAGCTGGAAGCTCACGAAGCGGCTCAGGGACGGCGCGAGCAAGATACCCGGACTACGGGCCGAGTCTAGCCCGGACCCCCGCCGCTCCACCGCGATCTCACGCTTCGATACATCGGCGTTTGAACGTCCGGACCTGATGGACTGGTTTTGGGACGAGCACAGGATTATCGTCGCCGCCAGAGATGCCTGGATGAGGATATCGACCCCGTACTTCGTGCTTGAAGAGGAGATCGACCGGTTCGTCAGCGCCCTGGGTGAACTCCAGCCCTGAACCGAGCCGTTCGAACCTACTGGCCCAGGGCCTTGGCGAGCGCTCCGCCCTGGTCTTTGCAGAAGTCGGCGACCATCAACACGTCGACGCCTATGCAAAAATCCTTGACGCCCATTTCGATGTATGGCGCCGCTTTCTCCCAGCGGAGGATTTCGACCCTGGCCCGCACCCCCATCTTGATCGCCGTCTTGATGGTGTGCATCTCGGCATTCACCACGTCTGGATGGTCGTAGTTTCCGGGCATGCCTATGCTCATGGAGTAGTCACCGGCCCCGAACTGGACCATGTCGAGTCCGGGTAGTTCCAGAATCTCCTCCAGGTTGTCGACGGCGCCCTTCTTCTCGATCATCAGGGCAACGACGCTCTTCTCCACGTCGTCCACGTACTCTTGCATGCTTTTGTGGACGTAGCCGACGTCCCTTCTCATACCCGCCCCTACGAGGCCCTGGCCCTCGGGCGTGTCCGGCTGTCCGGAGGCGATTGCGTGTTTTGCGTCCTCCACGGATCGGACATCGGCGAAAAGCAGGTTCTGTATACCGGAGCCGAGGGCGCGCACCGCCAGGTAGGTGCGAGGCTCCTGGTCCAGCTTCATCAAGGATGACATGTCGTCGAACAGGTCGACCGCACGGCCGAAATTCTCCAAGGTAAGCAGATCGTGGGGGGCGTATGTCCCACTGAACTCTATGTAGTCCATCGAGCCGGTCTGGCCGATGACCTCGACGATGCCCGGCCAGATACCGAAGACGTGGGTGCCGATGGTCGGTTTGCCTGCATCGATAAGCTCACGAAGCACATTTCGAGATTTCACCGGTCGTTCCTCCTCCTCCGGCACGAGACTGTGCCATCGGCCCCCCTCTCTACAGCCACCCAAAAAACACTAGTGCTTGCGGCTCAGGGCGACCTTTCGAATGGCCTGTATGATGTCGGAGACATCCTCCTCTGTGAGGGTGGGGACCATCGCGAAGTTAATATTCCTACTCAGCAGTTCCTCTCCTACTGGCAAAACTACCTTGCGGTAGTCGACTGGCCTGTCGCGTCCGGCATCCAAAGGGAAACGGCTTTTACCGTAGAGCTGCGGCTCCGCCAGGAACGGGTTCCGATACAAAGGTCCGTGTTCCGGAGTCCCTAGGTACGGCCCGTGCAGGGGCACCCCCTCTGCCGTCACGGCCTTTGTGAACTCCGGTGCAGTCCATCCAAGTGCGTCGGTGTCTATGGTGAAACTAAGCATCCAGTAACTATGACGGTCACCCTCTCTCACCCTCTGGGGTACGATGCCGGCGATGTCCGCGAGACCGTCAATTATGTTGCGGGCGTCTCGGACTTTATTTTCAATGTAGCCGTCGATCTTTTGCAGCTGGGAGAGGAGGAGGGCCGCGATTATGTCGTTGATCTTGTAGTTCGGCGCCAGGAAGTAGTTGGCGTAAGGACGTCCTTCAAAGGGACCATTGTCCCGAGGCAGTGCTGCGTCGCGGAAGAGTATTGCCCGGTCCCACAGCGACTTGTTGTTGGTGAGCACGATACCGCCCATGCCCGCCGACAGGTGTTTACCGCCAAAGCTGAACCCGGCGATATCGCCAAATGTACCCACGATCTGGCCCTTGTGCTCGGCAAAGGGTGACTGGCAGCAGTCCTCGATGAGCCACAGACCGTGGCGATCGGCGATGTCCCTGAGCGCGGTCATGTCGCAGGGGTTCCCGAACAGGTGCACGGGCATGATCGCGCGGGTCCTCGGGGTGATCTTTCGCTCGACATCCTCAGGGTCAAGATTGTAGGTGTCGTCGATGTCGGCGAACACCGGCACACAGTTGTGCAACAGCGTCCCGATGATCGTGCCCCCGGAGGTCCACGGCGTCGTGATGATCTCGTCTCCGGGATCGGGGTTGATGGCCGCCACGCAGGTATGCATCGCGGCCGTCCCGGCGTTCACTGACGCCGCGTATTTGACCCCGTGGCGGTCGGCGAACTCGCGCTCGAACTGGTCGACGCGGGGCCCCTTGCCGACGTTGCCGGAGTGGATCACCTCCGCGATGGCCGCCACGTCTGCATCTCCGAACTCGTGGCCGGGCCCAAAGGGTTTTGTCCGTAGCGGTGTCCCGCCGTCTATCGCCAGCTGCTGGTCTATCACAATGGCCTCCTCATATGGAAATACCGCATTACTGCAGGCACCCCTCGTCGAGAGAGGGGTGCGAACGGGGTGAGCCTACCGCCGGTCAGAGGGCTTGTCAATGGTCGTTGGCCGGTGCGGCACGGATCGGGGACGGCAAGCTCGGCACAAAAAAGGGCCCCGAGTGTCGGGTACTCGGGGCCCTCGTAGTCGTGTCAAAGATGAATGTGGGCCTTGGCCCTCACCCCTGGGCCGCGCCTACTCCAGGAAATCGCGAAGCTTCTTGGACCGGCTCGGGTGGCGCAGCTTTCGGAGTGCCTTCGCCTCTATCTGCCTGATGCGCTCGCGGGTCACGCCAAAGTCCCGTCCAACCTCTTCCAGCGTACGCTGCCTCCCGTCCTCAAGGCCGAACCGGAGTGAGAGTACTTTCGCCTCGCGCTCGTTGAGGGTGAACAGGACGTCATCGACCTGCTCCTTGAGGATCATGTTTGAGGCGGCCTCTGATGGCGCTGGCGTGTTGCGGTCCTCAATAAAGTCACCCAGGTGGCTGTCGCCCTCTTCGCCGATGGGCGTTTCGAGGGAGACGGGCATCTGGGAAATCTTGAGAATTTCGCGAACCTTCTCGGGCGTGATATCCATGCCCTTGCCGATCTCTTCACTGGTCGGCTCGCGTCCATTCTCCTGTACGAGTCGGCGGCTTGCCCGTAGCAGCTTATTGACCATCTCGAACATGTGAACAGGGATGCGGATCGTCCGCGCCTGGTCAGCAATCGCACGGGTGATGGCTTGACGAATCCACCAGGTCGCGTAGGTGCTAAACTTGTAGCCTCTCCTGTAATCGAACTTCTCCACGGCCCTGATGAGCCCGATATTGCCCTCTTGGATCAGGTCCAGCAGGGAGAGACCTCTACCGATGTACTTCTTGGCGACGCTGACCACCAGTCGAAGGTTGGCTTCCGCAAGGTGCCCTTGTGCGGTCTCACCCTCGTCCTTGATCTCGGTAAGGTGGTCGCCGAACATCCGCTCGAAGGGGTCGAGCCGGTTGGTGAAGTCGAGTTCGTTCAACTGCTCTCTTACGTCTGAGATCAGTGAGTCGCGACCCACGATTTCGAGGGCGTCTTCGGGAAGCAGACGGCTGTCCAAAGAGAGGGCTCGTATGTCGGCGGCGACCTCAAGAGGCTCTTTGTTCAGCACATCGGCTAGGAAGTTGAGCAACTCCTCAAGGAGATTGCCGTCAAGGGATTCCCTCATCGCCTCGTCATCGACAACCTCGCCGATTGTCCGTTCACCTTTCAGCCCCGCAAATCTGCTGATGGCTTCGGTGAGGGGCGCCGCATCGGAGGTGCGCCGTAGAAGCTGTGTGACCACCTGCCATGCCCTGGGCGGACGACCCTCTGGACTGGTAAGCTCAGTCGTGATTATATCGATGTGTCTGGCAGCCTCTATGGCGCAGGCCAGGACACGCTCTTCGGCCGCCTTTAGAAGGTTAACGCGTCCGATTTCGCGCAAGTAGAGTCGGACCGGATCGTCGATCATCTCGTTTGTACCGAGGCTCTGTTCCCAGGTACTCTGTGATTTGCTTCGGGAGCCTTTGCCGGACTGGCGAGACGACGAAGCACTGGAGTCTATATTACTGCCTGCTTCACCAAGTTCATCGTCGCTGGAGTTAATCTGACTTTCAGTCATATTTTCACGCTGTCAGGGGATTATGATCTTCGGCAGTTGACTGCGCTCTGCAAGCCCCATCCTTTCAGACATAAGAAATCGGATCCTCCCGAGAAATTCCGAAATCAATGTGATCGGAAGCCCCCACGGGGAGAACCCTTTGATACTACCACGTTACTCCGATTGGAGACTACTGACAAGTAGCAGGCGCGGTTTGAAGCTAAATATGGCAACCAAGATCTCCACCTGGTCTAACTAATGGATC
>JASLXL010000014.1 GCA_030740335.1 SAR202 cluster bacterium
TTCAACATGTTCCGCTCCGACAACCCTGGCCCTCTGGCTCGCGACAACTGGGTCATAGGCCCGAATACCGACGACTAAGATGGCAGGTGTATCGAGGGGCGCAGCCCCTTTTCCGGGAGCATGATAGTGTCCCTCAGATAGATTCTTATTTTGTTTTTTGCGAAAAAGATGGCCAGGGGATATCGTGTCGAATTTCTTCGCCCGCCACGGTGAGATCCCCTGAGATTAGGAAGCACGGTTTTGGCACACGCGACGCCCTTGAACATCGGCACCGACAGACAGCTCTTCGTCGACGACTTCTGGATTGCTGACTCCAGAGGAACGAAGCGTATTCTCCACAAACCAACCCCTCGCGAGGTCGTGCTTGAAGGCGATCGCCCCTGGGACCGAGGCAGCATCTCCTGCATCAGCTTCATGCTCGATGACGGCCGCTACAGAGCCTGGTACAGGGCCGACCACGACCTTGGCATGGTGCTAAAGCGCAGCGGCCACGACTCCGCCTACGCCGAAAGCGATGACGGGCTGCACTGGGAGAAACCCAACCTAGGCCTGTTCGACATCAACGGATCGACCCAGAACAACCTGGTGTGGATGGGGCCCGGCAGAAACATGGTGCCGTTCAAAGACCCCAATCCGGACATCTGCGACGAAGAGATCTACAAGGCCCTTGGTACCGATAAGAACCTTTACGCTCTGGCGTCACCCGACGGGGTCCACTGGCATCTCATGCAGGATGTGCCGGTAATGACCGACGGCCCCTTTGATACGATCCCTGTCGCATTCTGGGATGTGCGCCGCAAAGAGTACGTGGCGTACACGCGAGGCGTGGCGAACATGGACCAAGGCGTCGACCCCTTATCTATTGAGGGTGAGATCGGCCACGAGTTCAAGGGAGGTGTCCGCTGGATACGTCGCTCCACATCCAAGGACTTCGTCAACTGGACTCCATTGGAGCTCATCAACACCGGGGACACGCCTTTCGAGCACCTATACACCAACGCCTGCGTACAGTACGAGCGTGCGTCCGGTTACTACCTAATATTTTCCATGCGCTACGTCATTCACCGCTCGCCCGACCCAGACTGGACCTACAGCCCGGGTGTTTGCGACGTGGTGTTCATGTCCAGCCGCGACGGAATAAACTTCGACCGCTCTTTCATGGAGGCTTTCGTCACGCCGGGCCTCGACCAGAACAACTGGCACGACAGAGGGGTCTCCCTGCACCACGGCATCCTTCAACTCACGCCGGAGGAGATGTCGATGTACGGCAACGAGAACTCCCATCTTCCGACCCAGCGGACCCGGCGCTACACGTTGCGAACCGACGGATTCGTCTCGGTGAACGCGGGCTTCCAGGGTGGTGAGTTTGTGACCAAGCCAATGGTATTTTCGGGCAAGGAACTGGAGTTGAACTACTCGACATCGGCTGTCGGCTCGGTGAGAGTCGAGGTGCAGGACCTCGACGGCAAAACGTTGCCGGGCTATGGACTCGACGATTGCACCGAGAAGTTCGGCGACGAGATTGAGGGTATCATGAACTGGAGCGTCGGCCACAAACTAAGCTCCGTGACCGGTAAGCCTGTCCAACTACGCTTCGCGCTCAATGACGCGGACATCTACGCCTTCAGGTTCCGTTAGCCAGGCCACATGACCGACAACGTGAACATCAACTCCACCCGCCAGCTATTCCTCGACGACCATGTCGTCGACTCCATGGAAGGCGTCCAGCGCAGATACCACCGGCCCGTCCGTCCCATCGACAGGCCCGTCGTAGACGCCGACCTGCCCTGGGAGCAGGGGCCTGGCCCCTTCCTCTTCGGCGGTACCGTCATCTTCGACGAGGAAGATCGGATCTTCAAAATGTGGTATCGCACATCAGAGCGGCTGGAACGGGCTCCCGGCGGCTGGCAAGAGGTCGTCTCCGAAGACGGCACGACGTCCCGCATCAGCTACGTGGCGGGTCCAGGCCATTGGAGGGCCTGCTACGCAACATCCCAGGACGGGCTCACCTGGGACAGGCCCGACCTCGGCATCGAGGAGTACAACGGCTCAAGAAACAACAACATCTTGCCCTCTGGGACCGGGGAGAAGTCGATCATCCGCCGTCCCGCCCTCATCAAAGACTACGAGGAGCCCGACCCCGCCAGGCGATACAAGATGGCTTACGTCGACCAGATCGGCGGCGAATGGTACCTGGCCCAGGCCTACTCGGCCGACGGTGTTCGGTGGAACATGGGCGCGGGGATCCCGGCCCACTTCGAGCAGCCGATACTACCGCACGGCGCCTTCTTCGGCTGGGACCCGGTCAACGACGCCTGGATCCACTACTCCAAGAAAAGCGGCAAGCGCCGTCTCGACGTCGATGGCCGCACGACCGGCGGTCTCTCCATTTACAGGTCAACCAGCCCGGACTTCGAGCACTGGGGAGACACTCGCGAAGTCATAGCCCGACAGGACACCGACCCTCAGTTCTGGGCGCCGGGAAGCCATGCGATTCTCTCTGCTCTGCTCTATACGGATGATCTGTTCATAGGAGTCTCTGATACCGCGCCATCCAGTTCGCCCGAAGGCGGGTCCGCAGGACACTTCACAGAGCTTTTCTACAGCCGTGACGGCGTCGACTGGCGCCGGGCTTCAAAGTTCTTTGAGTTTCTCCGCCCTGGCCTCTGGGGCACCTGGGACAGTGAGTTCGTGGTTTGTTCTAAACCCCTGGTCCACGACGACGAGGTCTACTTTTACTACTCGGGGAATA
>JASLXL010000015.1 GCA_030740335.1 SAR202 cluster bacterium
AACACGCCCAAGAAAATCAGGGCGAGGGGTGAGCCGAAATAGGCCCTGATCTCCTTGCGGGCTATGGCCCAGACCTGCGGCAACGCCTCGCTCAAAGTTCCTCCTCCGAAGCAGCGTCATCTTCACTAGACTCGATGTCACCGTTCTCTGAAGGCATTTCAACATCGCCTGGATCGGGATTGACGTCCTTCTCCTCTGCTTCGTCGTCCATCTCGCCTGACGACGCGACAAGGTCATTGAAGACGCGCTCCAGCGTTCGGAGGTCACGTCCCAATTCCCGGAGAGGCCAGTCCTTTTCCTTGGCGAGAGCATATATGGCGGGGCGCAGATCGGCGTGCTCGCGGCCGAGAACTCGATATGCTCTACCCTCGGTCGACTCCCCGGGTTCGACCGACTTGACCTCATCCAGGGCCAGCAGGTCGGCGGTGACGTCGGGAGCCGACTCGTCTAGGACCAGTATTGCGCCATCAGTGGCGGCAAGCTCGGCAAGCCGCGCATCTGCCTTGACCTGTCCATTTAGCAAAATGATGGCGCGGTCACAAACGGCCTCGACCTCCGAAAGAATATGGGTCGAGAGAAGAATCGTAGTGTTTTGCGCCAACCGCTTGATCAGGCGTCGTGACTCCACGATCTGTGTCGGGTCGAGCCCTACGGTAGGTTCATCGAGGATAAGCACCTTTGGATCGTGAAGGATAGACTGGGCCAGCCCAACCCGCTGCCGAAACCCTTTGCTGAGCTGCCCTATCGGCCTGGTAAGGTGCTCCTCCAGAGAGGCCGCACGGACTGCTCGCGATATGAGTCGAGGTTGATCTGACTTCGGCACACGCCGGAGATCGGCGATCATCTTTAGGTGAGATTGAACCGACGCCTCGGGATACAGAGGCGCGTTCTCAAGCAGGTAGCCGATCCGCTTCTGGACCTCTAGTGTTTCATCGACGATATCGAGGCCATCGATAGTCACAGTGCCAGAATCAGCTTGCAAAAAGCCTGTCAGCATCTTCATAAGGGTAGTCTTGCCCGCCCCATTGGGGCCGAGGAGCCCGACTACTTCGCCCGTGCCCACTTGAAAGGAGACGTCACTAACCGCTTTGACAGGACCATAGGATTTTTCGAGATTGATTACAGTAATCACAGATGCTGTTTCCGTTGTAAAGAGGGCACCTTAGTATAACGCAACCAAAGTGCCTAAGGTTACTGCGACCCGGGGGTGACAGTTTCTTGGCATCCCGCGGCGGTCATCAAGTTTCGAAGAGCCTCAGCCGCGCGACGCATGCCGTCCGGCCCCGAAAAGCCACCTCGTTGCCCAGCGACCTTCAGATGAGGCTCAAGTGCCAGGAATCCGCAGTAGCCGCTTTCTCGCAAGGCCACCAGCAACTCCGGGATCTGGCCATCACCACCCCCCGCAACGGTAATCGTCTGGTCCGCGACGAGCGCGTCCTTCACTTGGACGCAGGCAACCCAACTCCCCAGGAGCGGCCACCCTCGGTCGAAAGCGTGCGAGACCCCGGAATGAGGGAAGTTGCCCGTGTCCCAGACGAAACTGAGGCCGGGACTGTCGACTCCTTCCAGTAACGTCAGACACCGTCCCGGTGTGTCCCCGACCAGACCACCCTCGTTCTCCAGCAAGAGAAGTATCCCTCGGGCTGCGGCCATATCGGCCATCTGCGTCAGCCTGGAGATAGACCTGTCTACGTAGTCTGCCAGGCTAGCGCCCTCTGGTGGATAGAATGAAAAGACGCGCACTAGGCCTGTATTCAGGGTTTCTGCGATATCGAGAATCCGCGACAGATCCGACAGCACCGTCTCAAGCGGCTCCTCGATAGGTGATTTCCCCACCGGACTCCCAATACAGCTGACTTTCATGGAGTGGCGGCTGCATTTGTCTCGAAGATTGTCGATCTGGCTATCATCAAGGTCTAGGACATTGGTACCCCATGCCTTTCGAAGTTCCAGCCAGCCGATACCTAACTCATTGAGCACCTCAAGCTGCGTTTCCACGTCGTCGGCTATCTCGTCGCCAAAGGCGCTCAGAGTGAATGTCGCACTAGTGTTTGTCATGTGTCTCCTCAAATCTGTGCTAACACCCCTCGCGAATCAGATCCGCAACTCTCTCGCCAATCATGATCGAAGTAGCGTTGGTGTTGGCCCTAGTGCAATCAGGCATGATGGATGCGTCCACAACTCTCAGGCCGTCGATTCCGTATACGCGGCCTGTGGGATCTACTACAGACGTTGGTTCTGTCTCGGGTCCCATCTTACATGTGCCCGAAGAGTGGTGGCTCGTTTGTGCCCAGCGCAACAGCCATCTATCGAGAGCTTCGTCGGACTCCAGATCCAAATCGTCCGGAACCACTCGCTCTGTCACAAGGGATCTCCAACTCTCGTGCTCGGCTAGATCCAGACAGATCCGAACGCCCTCTCGCATGCGGGAGCGGTCGAACTCGCTACGCAGGTAGTCGTAGTCGATAATTGGCTGAACATGCGGATCCTCGGAGCGCAGGCGAATCGTTCCGGCACTGGTCGCAAGATCGAGACATACGACCATCAGTAGCCCATACTCGTTATTCTGGTTGCGCCTTGGATTTCGGCGTAACTGGCCCCTCGACCCGGGGTGGATAAGCATATCGTTGACCAGATAAGAGTTCTGGGCGGTATATCGCAATGTCGTTTGAATCGTCGGAAGACCCTGAGGCTGCACGAAGTCGTCTCTTGTTCGCCACGTCACGTGCACCTGGGGATGATCCCGAAGGTTTTCCCCTACGCCCTGCAGGTCAAGCACAACTGGTACCCCAACCGATTCTAGCTGGCGGGCGGGCCCGACACCTGACCGGAGCAACAGGTGGGGTGAGCCTATTGCGCCTGCGCTCAGAATGGTCTCGTCGGCGGAGACTGTGAATACGTCACCTCCAACCTCCGCTACAACGCCCACAGCTCGGCCTTCCTCAAAGAGTACTCGGTGCACGAGGCATCCGCCTACTATGGTCAGGTTCGGGCGCTGCCGAACGGGGTCAAGGTAGCCCATCGACGTGCTCCACCTTACGCCTCCGGGATTATTCATGGGTGTCGGCCCTACGCCGGTGGTGCCAGGGGAGTTGTGGTCAGGACAGTCCGCAAATCCCATTTCGAGAGCGGCATCGTAGAATCCGACCTGATCCGGGTTCATCTCGCCTCTCCCAAACCGGCGCACCACAATTGGGCCATCGGCACCGTGGAAATCGCCGTCGAAATCTGTGTCAGTCTCGACCATCCGAAAATATGGCAGTAACTGCTGGTAGTTCCAGCGATCGTTGTCGTCCCAGGGCGTCCAGGAGTCATAGTCCTCGGGAACGCCTCGCAGGAATATGGCGGCATTTACCGCGCTCGATCCACCAACCACTCTACCCCTGGGAACGATGCCGGGCGTTGATTGGCCGGTGTACCGCGCTACATACCACCAGAAGTGGGGTGAGGTGTAGCCTGTACTCGGATGCGGTGGTTGGCGATAGTTGTATTTCACCTCGTCGGGCAGTTCTTCGATGGCCGGATAGTCGGGCCCTACCTCCAGGAGCAGGATCCTGTGGTCCGGATCCTCGGTGAGTCGAGCAGCAAGCACCGCTCCCGCGGAGCCCGCGCCAACGATGATCGTGTCGTACTGTAGTTCACGTGTGTAGCTGTTCATGTTCGGTTGGGGAGTGATTTTACGCCCAAGCGAGGCTCCGAGTCCACACCCTGCCGATGGTACAATTCCGACGAATACGCAGGCGTCGGAGCCGGTCTCTAACCCTTCCACGTATTGAGAGCAACGAGCGGGACCAGTGAATGTGCGCAATGATATCGGGCACCATCTCGGTGCGGGGTTAGAGAGGGGTAGATCAGAGACCGCCCCCACGGCGTAAATTACTCAGGGAGTCTTGATGAAGAAGCTGGGTCTAATAGTCAACCCCGTAGCCGGCATGGGCGGTCGCGTTGCCCTCAAGGGTAGCGACGGCCCGGGGGCTTTGGCACGTGCGAAAGAACTGGGTGCCGTACCGGAGTCGCCCACGCGAGCCGTCGAGGCCTTAAGAATGCTGCTTCCCATTTCGGATCGACTGCAGATCATTACGTTCCCCAAAGAGATGGGCGAGGAAGAGGCAACGCAGGCGGGCTTCCGGCCCATCGTCATCGGAAAAATAGTCAGCGGCGCCACGACTCCGAATGACACGCGCGTCGCCGCGCTTGAAATGAAGGAGGCGGGCACGGACCTCCTGCTGTTTTGTGGAGGAGACGGAACAGCAACGGACATTCATGACGCCATCGGTCGGTCCATGACTGTGCTGGGTATCCCTGCCGGCGTCAAAATCCACTCAGGAGTCTACGCCACGACCCCACGCGCCGCCGGCAGGGTCGCACGCAGATTATTTGAGGACGAATCGATCGGGGTTCAGGATGCCGAGGTGATGGACATAGACGAAGGCTCGTTCCGACGGGGCCATATCGCTGCGCGTCTGCACGGCTACCTACGGGTCCCCGACGACCGAAACCACGTGCAGACAGCAAAGTCAGGCGCCGCTCCATCGGAGAGTGAAGTGCTGAGGTCGATCGCAGTAGGACTCGTCGAAGAGATGGACGACGGGCGACTGTACATCATGGGCCCCGGCACCACCGTAGGCGCGGTAATGGATGAGATGGATATCCCAAGCACCCTGCTGGGGGTCGACGTGGTGCAGGACAAAAAAAACGTAGCCTCGGACGTTACCGAAAGTGACATACTCAGCCTCCTAGAGCGCTCGCCCGCCACAATCGTAGTGACCGTAATCGGTGGCCAAGGATACATTCTTGGACGCGGCAATCAGCAGATCAGCCCATCGGTATTACGCAAAGTCGGTACGGAACACGTCGTCGTTGTCGCACCGCCACAGAAACTGGCCTCCCTTTCAGGCAGGCCTCTTCTTGTGGACACCGGCGATCCACAACTAGACGAGACGCTGAGTGGCTACCGGAAGGTCATGACCGGCTACAGACAGTACGCAATGCACCGAGTCGGGGACTAGGGAGGCAACATGGACGTCACCTTGAGTGACGGTGAAATGCTAGCTTTGGTCAGGCAAGTACGGTCTGGCAGCAAGGTTGTAGATCGCGAGGTGCTTCAGAGTACTCGGCTATCCCGTGTGGAGCGCGTGACTTTAGAAGACGGCGCTACCTACATCGCGAAGCGAGCCACAGATCTACTGATTGACGAGGTTGACACGATTCGTGCACTTCGCGGATCTCCCATTCCGATGGCGGATATGTATGTAGCTGATATCAAAGACGAATCTCTGACGATGCTGATGGAAGACCTGGGCCCGATCAAAATCCAGCCTACGATTGAGGACGCTGGTGAGATGGCAGCTCGCATGACCCAAACAACGCCGCCGAACCACCTACCGACCGAGGGTCGTGAGTCGCTGGAACACCTGCCTCAAAATATTAAGACCGGCATTGAACATATGGTGTCTCTGGGAACGTGGAAGAACCCGGACCGAATCAAACGACCTGTAGAGGACATTGTGAAGGCTGCCTCGGAGCTGGGTTCCGGCACTGAGATTCGCCCCTTTGGTCTTTGTCACAGACAGTATCACCCGACCAGTCTGCATATTGGAACCAAAAAGACAGCCCTGGTCGACTGGCAACGCACCTATGTAGGCCCCCTACTGCCTTGCCTCGCAAACTGGTTTCCGATTGCCGATGCTCCGAACCTGAAGGCTTGCCGCCAACTCATCAAGGCATACGTCTCTAAGGGCGGAGATTCCGAGGCTCAAGAAAAAAGGGGCTATTTGCGGCCGGAGTCCTGGGCGTTCTTCTGGCAGCGAGTCGGGGCAGCCGAGTGGTGGATCAACTCTCAGATCAAAAGGCAGACAAGCGATACCCAGGATCGTAGCTGGCAGCGAGCGGTCGAGCGGGTTATCGTCGACGCCCAATGGCTGCTACCCTAGTGTCTGCTGAAAACTCGCAGTTCCGGCATATATCGAATCGCGAAATGGATACCACGCTACCGTGCTTGAGACTTGGCAGATGGAGGATACGCAATGGGCAGCTTCGACGGCAAAGTCGTGATCGTGACAGGGGCGGCATGGGGCATCGGAAGGGACACGGCACTGGAGTTCGCCCGTGAAGGTGCCAGCGTTGTTATAGCCGATGTGGACAAGGCAGCTGGCAAGACCGTGGAGTCGCAACTACGAGAACTAGGCCCAGGAGGGTTGTTCGTTGAGGCGGATGTCTCTCAGGCCTCGGCCTGCCGCCGGGTTGTCTCAGAGACGGTCGCAGCATTTGGGGCCGTGGACGTACTGTTCAACAACGTCGGTATACAGCCCCTCGACTCGTATCACAACGTCGAGGACACATCGGAAGAGACGTGGGACCGCATCTTGGATATCAATCTCAAGAGTTACTATATGATGGCGAAGTACGCTATCCCTGAGATACGGAAGCGTGGAGGTGGTGCAATTATCAACACGGCGAGCGTACAAGGGTTGCAGTCACAGAATCTAGTGCCTGCGTATGCTGCCAGCAAAGGTGGAATCCTTTCACTCACTCGGCAGATGTCCCTGGACTATGCGGCTGAAAACATCCGCGTGCTCGCAGTGAACCCCGGAGCCATAGACACGAAGATGCTGCGTACGTCTGCTGAGCAGGCGGAAGCCAATACCGATGAATTGATCGCCTCGTGGGGCAAAGGCCACCCCCTGGGCAGAATCGGCACTGGACAGGACATCGCCAACGTCGTGGTGTTCCTGGCAAGTGAACGTGCAAGCTTCATGACCGGCTCATACATCAACGTCGACGGTGGCTTTATGGCGGTTGGGGCCTGGGGTTCGGCAGGGTCCCCTGATTCGGAGGGCTGAGCTGGCAACAGATACGGATCAAATGGCGGGTCGCGTCGTGATGGTGACAGGAGCCAGCAACGGCATAGGTAGGTCGATTGTCTTGGGGCTAGCGAACCTCGGTGCAACAGTTGTCATGGTGTGCCGAAATCGCGAGAGAGGCACGGCCGCCCAGGGTTGGATATCGGACCTCGCGGGCGATGTGCGCCTCGACCTACTGGTGGCGGACCTATCGTCGCAACGCCAGATCCATGCGCTTTCCTCAGATTTCTTGGACAAATATGACCGCCTGGACGTGCTAGTGAACAATGCTGGGGTGCTGATGGGTCAGCGCACAGTCACCGGGGACGGCCTTGAGACCACGTTCGCTGTTAATCACATCGCCTATTTCCAGTTGACTGCCCTACTATCGGATTGTCTCGTAGAGACCGCCCCATCGCGGGTGGTGAACGTCGCGTCAATAGCCCACAAACGGGGTCGCCTCCGCTTTGACGATCTGCAGGGAGAGAAGCGATACGGGGCCGTCAGGGCTTATGCCCAGTCCAAGCTCGCGAACATTGTGTTCACCTACGAGTTGGCCAGGAGACTGAGTGGGACTGGAGTTACAGCGAATTGCCTGGACCCCGGCGCCATCAAATCGGGACTCGGAAAGGACAGCGGAGGTCTCGCCCCAAGATACTGGAGACTACGACAGCCGTTCCTGGCCCCCGAGGACAAAGGGGCAGAGACGCCGATATACCTGGCGTCTTCAGCCGATGTCTCCAAGATGTCGGGCGGCTACTGGACTGAACGGAGGCTACGACCGTCGTCGAAGCGGTCTTACGATGCCGTTGACGCCAAACGACTTTGGGATGTGAGTGAGGAGCTCTTGGCATCCAAAGAAAGCGACCAGAATACGGAGGAGCCAACCGGATGAACAAGAAGGTCGTCATCGTTACGGGCGGTGCTGGAGGCATCGGCACTGAGGTATGCATGGCATTTGCCAGCCAAGGGGTTATGGTAGCCGTGGCGGACATGGATGAAGCGCGTGCCGAATCCGTGGCAACTGAGGTTGCCGAATCGGGTTCGAAGGCTCTCGGAGTGGGAATGGACGTTGCCGACGAGAGCTCCGTGAAGTCCGCCGTGAATCGTACCGTGGAACGCTTCGGGCGAGTCGACTTTCTCGTCCACTGTGCCGGCAACAACGTCAAATCGCCCCTATTGGACATGACACTTGAGCAGTGGCGCAGTTCGCTTGACACACACCTAACAGGAGCGTTCCTGGCTTGCCGCGAGGCTGGCCGTCAGATGGTGAATCAGGGAGAGGGAGGCCGCGTCGTTCTAATGTCCTCGGTGGCGGCCACGAGCCCGGTGCCGGACAGAGGAGCATACAGCCCCGCAAAAGCTGGCCTGTCGAACATGGCCCGCCTCCTGTCCCTGGAGTGGGCACAGTACAATATCAATGTGAATGCAGTGTGTCCCGGCGTAGCCAAAACCGCAATGACCGAGTTGGTGTACAAAAGGGACCCCGACTTGCAGCGGCAGCGACTCAAGCGCATGCCCATGGGCCGAGAGGTCCTACCAGAGGAGATCGCGGATCTGGTGGTATTCCTGTGCAGCGACGGAGCGTCGTATATCAACGGAGCTTCTATCCCGATTGATGGAGGTTTCCTCCACACAGGCTTTTTCCCAGAACCCACGTAGCAAGATTCGCTTGGCCGGAATCGCTTTGGCATTGGCCCCAACAGCCCAGGGAAGGAGATGACGATGCCGATTTTGGACAATGCGACACAGGTCTCGGTGCTAGTCGAGGGACTCGACCACGCCGAGGGAATCGCCTGGTGCACGGACGGCTACGCCTACGCCGGTGGCGAGGCTGGTCAGCTCTATCGGATAGACGTGGATCAAGGAAAGCTGACGCAGTTCGCCGACACAGGTGGATTCATCCTGGGTTTGGCCCTGGATGCTGTTGGCAATATCTACGCCTGCGACATCGACAACAAGTGCGTGCAGAAGATCACACCAGGCGGCATGGTAACCGTCTACTCTGCAGGGCCGCATGGGGAACCTTTCAAGACCCCCAACTACCCAACCTTCGACGCTGCGGGCAACCTCTACGTGGCAGACTCGGGGGATTGGAAGGCGGACAACGGTAGGATAGTCAAGATAGTACCTGGCGGGGAAGCAACCGTATGGGACAGGGGTCTGAGCCAATTCCCCAACGGCCTATGTATGGGGCCTAACGGTGAGTACCTGTACGCAGTCATGAGCCTGGGGCCACCTAGAATCGCTCGCGTGAAGATAGATATCGATGGGAGCGCCGGGATCACCGAGACAGTGGTCATATTGCCCGACACGGTCCCAGACGGCGCTGCATTCGATACCGACGGCAACCTGTATGTGTCCACCTACAGGCCCGACCGAATCTACCGCATGTCTCCTAGTGGCGACCTAGACACGCTGGCCGAGGATCCGGAAGGGACGCTAATGGCGTCGCCGACCAACATTGCCTTCTGTGGCCATGACAGGGATATTCTGCTGAGCACAAACCTGGGCCGCTGGCACATCACGCGCTACGAGGCCGGAGTGAAAGGCATGCCTCTGGAGTACCCCGTGTTAGGCTAGGCGTAGAGGCAGGTCTGTGACCTGCCCTCTTTAAGTCTTGATGCGTGCTCGTTTCCCCGTTTCGGCGCGTCGCCCTCGGGGGGGCGGGGTCACAGACCCCCCTCTACGCCAACGTTCCTAGTAGTCTCCGTGGTATGCTCGTCACATTGCAGTCGGCAGGAGCACGAATATGCACTACCAGAACGAGCGAAACTATGGCTGTCGGGTCTCTGACGCCTGGACTTACCGCGGCCTGAAGATCGCTGTCCTGGAGAACGAACTGCTGAGGATCGTGATCCTCATCGACAAGGGCGCCGACATCTACCAGTTCGTCCACAAGCCGTCCGATGTCGACTTCGTATGGCGCTCCCCGTGGGGCGTACGGGACCCCTCCAAGTTCGTGCAAACTAGTGGGGGAGCGGCTGAAATGTGGCTCGACCAGTATGAAGGGGGCTGGCAAACGGTATTACCAGGCGGTGGTTTCCCGTCCACCCATGGCGGCGTCGAGTTGGGACTGCACGCCGAGGTCAACACCGTGCCGTGGGACGCTGTGATCGTCGAAGACACGCCAGAGCGCGTCTCGATACGATGTAGTGTGCGAACCGCACGTACGCCCTTCTACTATGAAAAAACCCACACGCTAATCGCCGGGTCATCTGTACTCCATACCGACGAAACGCTGGTGAACGAAGGCCGCGAGACCCAGCATGCCATCTGGGGACAGCACATCGCGATTGGAGAGCCGTTCTTGAATATAGACTGTGTCATTGACCTGCCAGGAGGCACACTTCTCAGTCATCCGGTCGAGTTCCACCCGGATAACAGGCTCAAACCTGGAGTAACCGGTGAATGGCCCTGGGGTGAGGACTTGAATGGCAACCCTATCGACATGAGTCGCCTGCCGCCACGGGACTCACATATCTACGACATGTCGTATGTGACCGACATGCCCGAAGGCTGGTACGCCGTTACCAACCAGAAGCTCGGGGTAGGCTTCGGCGTGTCATTTCCGAAGGATCTATATAAGTACCTGTGGTACTGGCAGTCATTTGGCGGGAGCGGATATCCCTGGTACGGAAGAACGTACAATGTAGGTCTTGAGCCATTCACCAGTTGGGACAACATGGGACTCGTTCAGGCCGTCGAGAATGGCACAGCCTTGACATTGGAGGCGGGACAGCGCATAACGGCCTCCCACAAAGCGGTCGCATACACCGGCTCTGAGCGCGTGCAGCGAATTGCCCCCGACGGCGAAGTTTCGCGGGTCAGCTAGCCGTCCGCTTGTCTTAAGGGCACGAGCAGCGTAAACTTTTTACGCTAATTTGAAAATGTAGGTAGCTGAATTGAAGGAGGCTGGGAATGGCACAGGCTCGGTTGGGCAACCTGGATATCACGGAGTTCAAAGGTACGGTGACTGTTCCAGGAGATTCAGCTACGCACGCGGTTTCGATTTTTGTTGACATCAATAAAAAGGCTGCGCGTGTAGCGTTCGAGTCACCTGTCGGAGGCTCCAAAGACTGGACTGGCACCGATGTCGTGCTGGCACACCGCACGAAGTACCAGGATCTGGTCTTCAAGACCAAGAACGTCCCCGTCGAGGACCTGGAACTGGTCTGGAAGATGAATTTTTCGTTGGATGACCGAATCGCTGCGGCGATCGTGCTTGTCCGCCCCAACGACTTGAAAATCAAGGGCGAGTTTGGATTTACCCTGGTCGGACCCGGCGAGTCCTCGGAAGGCGGCGAAAATTACCTAACTCGGCTAGAGAGCACCGCCTACGCCACCTAGACGGTGTCGAGAAGCCAAGTACCGCCGCACATCTGCTATCCGACTCCACCCACTACGCCGATTTGTGAGACATCTCACTTGTTCGTGATTGAGGCTTGATCACCATCGTGATCAGGTTTTTTGACCCCAAGTTTCGTATGAAAGGACTCTCCACCACTTGATTAGCCAAGAGGAAGTCCATGAGGCTCTCACGGGGCCAGTCTACTCTTTAAGCACCCCGTTTACGTTCGACGGAGAAGTAAGCTACGCTGGGCTCCGAAAGCAAGTCGACGGGAACCTGGCAGGCGAAAGCAATTCGGCGTTGCTGACCTACGGCGACAGCTTATTCACACTCCTGCCCGACGATGAAATATCTGCGGTGATCAGGGTCGTCGCCGATCAAACAGGGAAACGAGGGCTGATGGGTGGTTTTGACGCGGGGATGCACGGTCTCTGCCCGAACTTACCGGAATCGCTGGCCGTTAGCGTCGGAACCCTTTCTGCAGCCTGAATCACCAGGAACTGGAGGGCCTCAAGGCCTTCTGTCAACCCACGGCTAGCTATAGTGTCTAGGAGCTAAAGCCTATCCAGGTACCTAGATGGGCTCGTTGCTATTTGGGGAACGTCCAGTCTGCTATTGCTTTTCTACGACGATCGCGCGCAGGTCCTTGTGACCAATATTCGAGACTGTGTGGGTCCACTCCTCGTGCCACACCACGTGGCCGACGGGGATGTCCGTCTCCATCGAGTTGCCGTTCGATAGTGAGATCTTCACCTTGCTGCCTGTGATGAAATAGACCTTTTCGTCTCGATGGGAGTGTTGATTGTCGGTCTGACCAGCCTTCAAGCTCATCTCTATCACACGTACCCCCTCGTTCTCAAAAAGCAGCTTGTACGCTTCCGGAGGCGCCTCTACCGCGTCGATGTATCCCTTGTCTCCTCCTGAGCGGCTACTCTCCAGTCGCCATGTTTGAATTACGATCCGTCCACTATGATTCCACAGCCGCGCTGTCGGTGTGCGTTGCTATCGGTTAGCCCACCACACCGGGCACTCCGCACTGGATCATCATTGCACGAACTTGCTCACGGAACCCGTCCCGAATGTCCCTCGTCGGCGGCCTCGCGCGGCTAGATCCCAGTCCGATCATCTCCAGGCATAGTTTGTCGAGATGACCGTCCCCTGTCGTGTACTTATCTACCTCTTCCCATACCTCGTAAAAGGGCATGACAACCCGTATCAACTCCTTCTCGGCTTCAACGTACTGTCCGGACTCGAGAAGCTCCCATTGACGTACGCCCCACTGGGGCCAGTAGTTGGTGGGATGCAACTCGATGCCTCGCGCGCCGATCATGTGGCTGGTGACGTAGCTAAGCTGGTTATCGATGACGCTAAATCGCTCGGCGAAGCGTGTGACCGCTCTCTCGAACGCCATGAATCCCGCTCCGGTGGACCACTTCAACCCAACCACATTCTCAAGCTCAGCCAGTCGCTCAACCATGTCAAGCGAAACGTTGCTGCTCGTCCAGTGCGTGTTGTATACGATTATGCCCACGTCGGCTGCTTGTGCAGCGGCTACCACGTATTCGTGAAAATCACCCTCCGTCGACGCAAAGTAGTAGGGAGGCGACACCTGAATATAATCGGCGCCGACACGCTCGGCTGCCTTTGCGAGCGCAACCAGCTCACGCGTGTTGGTGGTTTGCGCTCCCATGATCACAGGCACCCTACCCTGCGTCGCTTCAACGACCGTCTCCGCAACCGCCACACGCTCGTCAAAGCTCATGGTGGAGAAGTCGCCCGCGGCGCCGCCCGCCAAGATCACACCGTTTCCGGTCTTCAGCCCACCTCCGATCAGAAAATTGACGTGCTTTTGCATAGCCGGAAGGTCCAATTCCAAATCACCATCCCGGAACATCGTGGGTACCGTTACGTAGCATCCGCACAGGCGATCCAATCTCGTCGCTTTGTCCATTCGGCATTCTCCTTGCTGGGTAGTACTTAAAATCCAATGTGCGAGGGACGGCCCTTACCTCTAGGGCGGTTGGGTGGCGTATATCCTAACTTCACATATTCTGGCGTGGTCAATGCCGTTTGTCTCAGCTACCGTGATTCGTACAGCATCCACCTCAGGGGCCTCCCCCACCGCATGGCGGTTGAGCCGCTGGTAGTTACCGGCCACTCTAGCCAACTCCCAGCGTGCGCCTCCACGGATGCCCTCTACGACGTAGTCCCGCACTGTTTCCGGTTGCGCCCGCCCCCAGTCCATCAGGGCGACGTAGTCGTCGCTATGGCTGAGGGTAAGCACACGATGCATTCCGGTGTCGAATACGAGTTGAATTTCACCTATCTGCACCGGTTTGGGCCAACGGAACTCAATCGAGGCGGGCAGCCCATCCACCGGACCGGACATCCAGCGATTTGTTCCCGGAAGGGAGCGACCGGGTGGTGCGCCTCCAGGGCCTTCGGCAGCGCGAGTCTGCCCGGACACGACGTTTACTGCAGCGCCAACAAGCTGCTCGCTCGACGCACTGATTTGTGCAAGAGGCGCGATGTCCGCTCGGTCCTCGTTAGAGACGCCGACGAGGTAAGAGTCGTCTCTGAGGAGCCGCTGCTGGATCGCCTGTATCGCATGTTTGTTCTCTGAAAGCTCACTAGGATTAATCCCATTGGCCACCGCATACGCGGCAGCGGTACCGACACCCTGCCCCACTACCGCGCATGTCGCCATGACCCGAGTTGAGGCAAACGCCACATGGGTAGCCGAGATATTCCGGCCTGCGAACATCAGGTTGCGCGGCGTTTGCGCAACACACGACCTGAGAGGAATTGCATAGAGGTATTCCAGACCAGTGGGGGTGGCAGGCGGCAGGTCCGGGGAGTCGATGCCTTCGGGTGGATGGATGTCAATAGGCCAGCCGCCAAATGCGATAGCATCGTCGAAGGTACGGGAATCCTCCATGTCAGATTGCCGTAGTACATGTTGCCCCACAAACCGACGGCTCTCACGTTTGCCCGGCAAAAAGCCGAACCAGTCCAGAGCCCAATTAGCGGCGTCGTGTTCTACGGAATTCTTGATGTGATCCCAGACGCCCAGAAGAGCGGCCAGCAACTCGTCGCGGATCGTCTCGTTGTCCTTGATTGTGTCCAGATCGCCGCCCAGTTCAACCCACCAGTAGCCGTATTCGAATCCACTATCCACCCCGGATCCGCCGTGGGGTCGAAGTCGCAGGTCGTCCTCGGTGAACTTGCGTACCCACGGCGGAGAAACGAAGGGCATCGGTTTGTCGTGCCGCCTGGCCTGCAGCAATAGCGTCGACCCTAGGCGTTTGTCGTCGCGATCTGACTGTGCAAGTGACTCCTTGTACTCGTCGGAGCCCTCCCGGCCTTCACGGAATGGCGCGTGGGCTTCCGCGCCGAGACGACCATCGCCAGTGCAATCACAAAACACCTTCGCTGCAATTCGAAATTGGTCTTCGGTTGACTGCCGCACCGCGAAGACGTGGGTGATGACCTCGTCGCCCATCTCCACACCGGTCACAGTAGTATTGAGCATCAGTTCGAGATTCGGCTCAGCCACACACATTTCGTAGAGGATCAGGTCCAGCATTGAGGCCGAGCGTTGAGGGTTTCTCACGGCCGTCTCAATCCGGATCTCTTCGATGATTCCGCCTTCCCTAGCCTCGGTTTGAAGGGCTGTGCCTCGCCTACCGCTCCTGTCGGCGCCCACCACGTGCATTCGAACCTCGCTGGACGCGTTTCCTCCCAACACCGACCTGTCCTGGCACAACACCACCTTGGCGCCACAACGAGCCGCAGCAATGGCACAGGCGACCCCCGCCGGACCACCACCAGCAACCAGAACATCGCACTCAAGATGGTGACTATCCATCGGCATCATGCACCCAATTCTTGACTATATAGATCAAGCCCTGTCTCCGCTGTCAGCTGCTCGTCCTTCCAGGAACCCTTTTCCTATCTTCCCCCGCCATTTCACGTCGAGAATCCCGCGTGGCACAAACAGGAATTCGTCCTTGATCAGTTTGTATGTCGCACGGGTAACCGACACCATGCCAGGTTCTCATTTCGACTCCATTCTGGACGCCACATTCATGTTGTCTCCCCAGATATGGTACTGGACCTTCGTGGTGCCCACCACGCCGGCGACCGCTGGCCCTGAGCTGATGTCAATACGGAACTGAAGGGGTCCGCTGTCCCCCGCCGTCCGTTGCTGTACGTAATCCAGTATCTCAAGCACCATAGCCGCCATCGCTTGCGCATGGTCCTACCGGACTTGAGGAACACCTGCCGTCACCATGTAGTTATCTCTGATGGTTCGGATCTTCTCCGCACCGTATCGCTCAGTCACCACGCAGCTCTCGCGGCACTACGTCGGGTCCTCTAAGAATTGAACTTAAATGCGTAGAGGTCGGCATCCTTGACGGCGAATCGTAGGCGGACCGGCGAGCCGGCCAGCGTTGACAGGCTGACGCCAGAAGACCACTTCACTACACCCTCAATCTCGTCGCCAAAGTGATCTGGGCAGTCGTCCATCGAAAACCCTGTAATCGGGCGTCCCGATATGTCCTGCAGTTCGACCCGCAGCGACCCGACAGCCGATGTCGAATAGTTGACTTCTAGCTCCCCCCCGTCGAAGACGACCGGCCTTGTCAAGACTTCTCCGCCACCATACCCCCCGTTGATCGATACGAATCCGTCTGTGCGTAGTGAGTAGCGTAGAAAATGCACGTCCGGCAGGCTCGAGTGCTCGCGGCCGTACAAGGACATTTCTGTGTACGAGTTCTGGAGAATGCCGCGGGTAATGTACACCGACCGCTCGTGCCAATTGTCAGGGTCAGGGCCCGGTCGAACGAATGCCTCCATGAAACTGCGATCGAACCTGAGTCCATCGCGGCTGGACATCAGAACCACGTCGCTAACCCCTTCGAAGGGCCAATCGGGGTTTGGCGTTCGATAAGGTACGAACCGAGACGGAAACATGATGTACGTCCCCGGCGCGCGCTTGTACTGGATACAGGCATTGGTGTAGAGGTCTTCCCAGGGCATGTCGCCGCAGTCGATCTGCTTCCAGGGTGTCCAGTCTTCAAAATTGCTAGAGGTCGAACGGCGGATCCACCTGACGCCCCCTTTGAAAGTCCCTGTCCCATGAGCACTGCGCGCATACAAAACGTACTCCTTGCGCCATGTGTCCCAGAAGACAATGTTATGAGTGTCGAAGGGGCCGTCGTCGAATATCGGCGCATCGAACATCAGGCGCCAGTGGATGCCGTCGGGCGACGACATCGCCAACAGCGTGTCCTCGCCGTCACTGCCACGGCTGCCACGGGCGATCGCCTTGTACTTAGCATCCCCGATCGCGTAGGGGTTTTCGTCGAGGAACACAGCAACATTCTTGCCAGGACCTTTCCACACCAGGTTGTTTCTTGTGGAACCGTTGAAGTCAATGACATCGAGGATCGGCTTGGTCCATGTGATGCCGTCGTCGCTCTCTGCCATGGCAGTCACACGTGGGTTGCCACCGTCAGGGTCGCCGGCCGCGCAACCGTAGACCATGCGGTAGCCATCGCTGTCTGCAAATTGCTGGGCATGGATGGCAAGATGGGCCTCCCAGGGGTGCTCTGGCAGTATCATTTTTTCGCGGCGAACGGGCTCGTGGAGCTTTCTTCGAGTGCCGGTCATTGTCTCGATGATCACGTCGTCGAGAAATAGCTGCCGATCGGTGCCCACCTGGTGGGGTTCGTGCACAAGAATTCTCCCATATGCTCTCGGTCAAGGACGCAGTGGAGAGCATCGCAGAGGGCTGGAGAAAGGTCAACGAGCCAATCCCAACTTTCTGGGTTATACTCGGGCCTGTGCGACCCAAAGCAACGTCTTTGAGTATTAGAGAATCACGCTGTCATTTAAGGGAACCACATGTTTGACGCTAAGACCAGAAAAACTCTGCTGTCGCTGGCCACGCCGTTTCTGATCGATGCCATGTGCGATGAGGGCCTGCCGGAACGGCTACTCGATGTCGGAATCAGACCCGCCACTGCCTTTAGCAAGATGGTGGGATCCGCCTCGACCGTGAAGCTTGGACTGATTGGGGACGAAGGTACGAGCGAACTGATGAATATAGGGAACGTCTATGGGGCAGCCAGCGAGTCGCCCGGCAGAATTATCGTGATTCAGGTCCCAAACCGACTGCACGCGTTCGGTATTGTGGGCGATGGCGCGGCCACGTTGGCACAGCAAAATGGCTATGTTGGGGCGCTTGTGGAAGGGGCCGTGCGTGACACCCACGCCCTCAGAGATATGGGGTTCCCCGCGTTCTCACGGACGATATCCCCCGGCTCGATCAACGGCAGGGCGTCGTTCCTATCGGCCGGCGAACCGGTAGTCATCGGCGGTCAGGCGATCCACGAGGGCGACATCATCGCCGCAGACAATGATGGTGTGGTAGTTATCGGAGACAGTGAGTTGGACCGCATCGTCACCCGCGCCTCGGCGATCTTCGAATGGGAAGAGCAAGGCAACCGTATGGTCGCCGATGGGAAAAGCTGGGTCGACGTCGAAGCGCTACTCGGCCCGCGAATTCGTATACGGCTGCCCGCCTCGGAGTGATTTCCCGTAGGTAGCGGGACAGCCCAGGTGCGCTAGCCGATTGCGGCGAAGACATCGATTTCGAAGTCAAGCTCCGGGTTCGCCAACGCCTCTAGGACGATTCCAGTCGACACCGGGTTTACCCCTCGCAGGTGACGGCCCAGCACCGGATAGATGACCGCCCTGCCCACCATGTCGGTGACGTAAACCGTCACTTTGCAGATGTCTTCCATGCGCGAGCCGGACTCCTCCAACAGGGTCTTCACGTTTTTCATGGCCTCGTCCGCCTGGACGGCCGGATCGCCCCTTCCTACCAGGCCGCTCCCGTCCAACGCTAAGCCCGTCTGGCCCTGTAGGAACAGAAAATTGCCCGCTCGGACCACCTTGCTTAGGCGGTAGTCGAGATCTGGGAGGTAGTTCGAGTAGCCAAGCCGGAAACGGTCATGCCCCTTGCTCTTGTCATCGGGCACCATGGCGAACACGTCGATCTCGAAGTCTAATTCGGGCCTAGCCAGAGCTTTTACGATGGTGCC
>JASLXL010000016.1 GCA_030740335.1 SAR202 cluster bacterium
GCAGAACAGCTCGAGCACTTCCACCGGGAAGGTTATGTAGTCGTGGAGGATCTCCTGGACCCCGAGGAGGTCCTGGACCCACTGGAGGCCGAGTTCGGTACGATACTCGATAGTCTCGCTACCGAACTGTACGATGATAGCGCAATCACATCTACCTACGAGGATATGCCCTTCGGGGACCGCCTGACCCGAATCTACCAGGAGAGCCGAAAAGTACACTCCCAGTACTTCGACTTCTCTCTTCCTCAGAAGAACGTGACCTATGACACCCCCATGTCTCACGGCCCGGCAGTCTTCAACGCACTACCGTCGCCGGTACTCTTGGACGCGGTCGAGTCCATCATTGGCCCCGAAATCTACTCCAATCCCACTCAACACGTCCGAATCAAGCCCCCTGAAACTCTCACACCGACAAACCCGGACACGGGACAATTGCGACTTGGTGCCACCCCGTGGCATCAGGACAATGGGGTAGTCACAGAGGAGGCAGACGACACGGACATCCTTACAGTCTGGTTCCCCGTATGGAACGCCGACGAGGACTCCGGATGCCTCCATCTGGTTCCACGAAGTCACCGTGAAGGGCTGAACCAGCACTGTCCCGGTGGAACCGTGACTCTCGCCGCAGGCATTCACATCCCCGACCATCTCTTCCGCAAGGGAGACGCCATCACTGTGCCATTGCGGCGTGGCAGTGCACTTTTCATGCACCGTCTAACCTGCCACGGGTCGCTGCCCAACAATAGCGACCGCATCCGATGGAGTCTCGATCTGCGATACAACCCAGCTGAACAGCCCACCAGACGGGAGGCGTTCCCAGGTTTCGTCGCCCGTAGTGAAGCGCAACCCGAGACGGAGTTGACCGACGCCGAGGCATGGGCTCAACTCTGGCGCGACACCCGTGAGCAATTGGCCCGGGAGAACGACCGCAGCTACAACCGTTGGTCGTCAAACGATCCCGCCTGCGCCTAGCGGCCCAATACCGATGAGATACTCCAGCATCCCCGACGTCCAATCGGACATTTCGAGGGTGGTAATGGGATCACTAGCGTTCAATGAAGCCGATTTCGCCAATCCTATATACGATGAGTTCTTCGGGCTCGGCGGGAACTGCTTCGAGACCGCAAGGCACTATGGGAACGCAGAAGAGGTCCTCGGCAATTGGATCCAGAGTCGTGGCCTGCGCAAAGAAGTCGTGCTCATTACGAAGGGCGCGCACACGCCGAACTGCTACCCAGAGACCGTAACCGAGGAACTGTTCGAGAGCCTTGATCGTCTCAAAACAGACTCCGTAGAGGTGTCCTTCCTTCACCGCGACAATCCGGATGTCCCGGTCGACGAGTTCGTAGACGTGTTAAATGAGCACATGAACGCGGGCCGAATCAAGGTTTTCGGCGGTTCTAACTGGACCACCGAACGAGTACAGAAAGCGAACGAGTACGCCACGAGACATGGGCGCGTCGGCTTCACCGCCCTCAGCAACAACTTCAGCCTGGCACGAATGGTGGAACCACCCTGGGAGGGATGCGTGGCCGCGTCTGATACCGACTCGCGCGAATGGCTCACCGAACAGCAGATGCCCTTGTTCCCCTGGTCGAGCCAGGCTCGCGGTTTTTTCGTAGAGAGCCGCGCAGTTCCGGAAGACCGGTCGGACACCGAGTTCGCCAAATCCTGGTATAGCGACGACAATTTCACGCGGCTCAAGCGAGCTCGGGCTCTCGCCTCGGACCAGAAGGTTAACGCGACAGCTATCGCCCTCGCATACGTCCTCCACCAACCGTTCCCGACTTTTCCGATCATTGGGCCTCTGTCGCCCTTGGAGATGTCGACATCGTTGGAGGCGCTATCCGTCGATATAACACCTGCCGAGGTTCGGTGGCTTGACCTGAGAGACCGGGACCAGTAGGAGCGAATGGTGGCCAATCCTCCCACATCAACAAAGGCGACCATTCACTGGAACAAGGTGATCTGCAAGGAGCCAGGCATATACCTGGGCTGGCCGACCATTGCACAGCTGCCATCAGACGAGTTGATCGTTGTCTTCTCTGGTGGTCGAGAAGAGCACGTCTGCCCTTACGGCAAAACCGAGTTGGTCCGCAGCACCGACTCCGGCGAGACCTGGTCTCCACCTGAAACGGTCAACGACTCCCTCATCGACGACCGTGACGCCGGCATCGTGGCGATGAGGTCGGGAACCCTCGTAATAAGCTGGTTCACCCACCCGACGTGGAAGAATCTCGACCGGATCAGAGAATCCGGTCGCTACCCCGCCGAACAAATAGACGCCTGGAAGGCCCACTGTGACCAAATCAGGCCCGAAGCCAAAAGCCAGGGATTGGGTCTCCGCGCCTGGACGAGGCGGTCATCCGACGGAGGGAAGACATGGGAGCCGCCCGTCGACTCATCGGCGACCAGCCCTCACGGCCCCGTGGAACTCGCCGACGGACGGCTGCTCATGGTGGGGAACGATCTCCGTGAGGACGACGGCACTTCGGGACCAAAGCCCATCATCGCGATGGAGTCGAGAGACAAAGGCCGCTCCTGGAGCCAAATTGGTACCGCCTTGCCGGTGCCCACCAAAGGCGCCGCATACCACGAGCCTCACGTCATGGAGTTAGAGGATGGAACGTTGATCTGCCTAGCCCGCTACTTGCACTCCGACGACCCGGAGCGCGACCGCTACTTGCGTCAGACAGAGAGCATGGACGGAGGTCGGACTTGGACACGGCCCCACCCGTCCAACATGTGGGGCTTTCCTCCACACATGCTCCGCCTGAGCAACGGTGACGGCCTGGCAACATACGGCTACCGCAGGCGACCGTACGGGCAGCGGGCATGCGTGTATCAGAAGGTGCGCGAAAACCTGATCGGCGGCAATTCATCCGGCAATTGGGACATCGGTCACGCAATCGTCCTTCGAGACGGCGGCGATAGCGACGATCTCGGATACCCCGCGACGGTGGAGATGTCTCCGGGCGAGATGCTAACCGTCTACTACCAGGCCGATAGGCCGGACGAGAAGCCGAGCATCATGGCCACTCGCTGGACCTTGTCACTAGCCGACCGCGGCAACACGTCCGACCTACTCGAATAGCGGGCCAACTCGCCTACTTGAACTGAATTGAGTATAGATCGGCATCCTTGAGCCGGAAACGAAGCCTGACGGGCTGTCCGGCCAACGCAGAGAGATCCGCACTCTTCTTCCACGTGACCACCCGTCTCAAATCATCGCCCCAGACCTCGTCGCACTCGTCCATCGAGAACCCGTCAATTGTGATACCGCGGTTGTCCTGCACCTCGACGTGGATGCCGCCGGCCGCACCAGTAGAGTAGTTAAGAACTAGCTCGCTGCCGTCAAATACGAGTGGTTTAGTCAGCATTTCGCCGCCAGCCAACCTGGCGTTGACCGACACAAATCCATCGATGCGCAACGTGTAGCGGCGCAGCCTCTCTACAGATTCCTGTTGTTCCGCGGCCTCGTTTGAGAACACGGACATCTCCCGATCCGCCCCTTCAATGTGCGAGTCAGTTTCCAGGATACCCAGGCCCTGATAGTTGTCACTGTAGAACCAGTTGTCCTTCAGTTTCAGGCCAGGACGGATAAACGACTCGGGCCACATATTGAATTCGATCCCATCGCGGCTGGTCATGAACATGCCATCCGTGATCGCCGTACCCACCCGGTCTATCCAGGTCGACTTGAGCTGGCGGTACTCGAGCTGGGGCAGCGCCAAAGTGGACTCAGTCCATCCCCTGTCAATGTAGCGCGTAGGAAAACCAACGAAGATATGCGGTGCGCGGTAATACGGCTGAATCCCGTTGGTATACAGCTCGCTTACACGCCCCGGCGAGTATCCCACCCATTCTGGGTGGGCCAGTTGGTGAAATCCTGGGAAATCGCGGTCTTGATGTCCCGTCCATCACGAAATGCACGATGGTATTCGCGGTATTCATTCCGCACCGAGTCCCAAAAGATTAGATTCTGTGAATCGAACTTCCCATCGGTGATTATCGGCTCGTCCTT
>JASLXL010000017.1 GCA_030740335.1 SAR202 cluster bacterium
GCAAAGTCCGAAACAGGGAAGCTGCTATGCTGACTACTGAGGATGATATTGTTCTTGGTGGACCCGTTGAATTCGACCAGCCCGAGGTCCGGCTTGACCCAGTTGACCCCATCGTCGCTCTCGGCATAGCACACCACCACCGGGTGGGACGCCTCATCAAGAGTCGTTTCAGTCATCACGAACTGGTTACCCCTGTAGTACATGCGGTAGATGTCGCCGTCCTGGAAGATGGTGAAATAGCCACAGGCGTTGCCCTCCCAGGGCCTGTCGGTGACCAGCGCCACCTCGCGCGGGACGGGTTTGTTGAGGCGCAGCTCGGCGCCACCGCTCAATCGAGCGATCAGATAGTCGTCGAGCATCAGCTCGAGACGTGAGCCGATGTCGATTGGGATGGTGCTGCTGGACTGAGGATGTGTCATCTGTCTTGTTGCCTCATTTGTTCTTTCCGTCTATCGCCGCTAGCACAACTTGCTTGTCCTCTTGGTCAAGCCTCCAGCCGTCCGGTGACCTGGCTACCTCTGAGCGCAGCCCGGCCGTCTCGTGGATGATACCATGGCGACAACGGCTCAGATGGAGAATCTCAGACTGGCGAACCTTGCCATTGTCCTGGGTCCACCGGAAATATCGGAGCCGGTCTACTAGGCCAACATGATGCCCAGCGTCTCCTCTACATCCGGGACCAGGCCGGTGTGATGCGATTCCCCGAGACCCTTCTCTGAGGGTCGTTCTACCAGACGATAACTGGACAGGTTCTGGAGAGGCTGCAGCTACGCAAGTGCAGCGCTCAGGTTCAGATGACTCTTGATCAGTAGGTTCTCGGTTCAAGTCCGAGGCGGGTCACCTATCCCTGTATACAGGCGTTCCTGGGTTTTGTGCGCCCCGACCATGTCCCCCTTGGGCTTGGTAGCCCTTACCGCAGCAGCTGCATTTCCCGTGGCTGCGGCATCCAAGGGAAGCCATTCTTGCTAACATGGCCCTGGACACGCTCTGGGCTGTCCACGTCGGCGACCCGGAAGACCGCCCGCGGATCGGCACGTCTGTGGACGATAAGCACCTGAATGTGTCGATCACGTTCACCGACGGAAGCCGAAGAGAGGTGGAGATCGCGAGGACGCTATGAGGTGTGCCGGCCGGCCGGGAACCCAGACCGCGACCGACGCTAGCTCGTCAAGGCGCCATCGATAGACTTAGGACAAGAGAATGGAAGCAGGATTCTCCAAAATCTACGGGAGACCCACTACATGTTGAATTTCATCGTACGACGCACGCTTCTCGCCTTTTTCACCGTCTGGGTCATCTCCATGATCGCATTTGTCACCATCCAGTTGCCTCCAGGGGACTACGCGGACACATATGTGTCAAGTTTCACTCGAGCGGACGCGCCAGCGTGGGTCGAAGAAATGAAAGAGAATATACGCCGGGAGTATGGCTTGGACAAGCCGATGTTCGTGCAGTACGGTAAATGGGCGTTTAAAATCCTTCGGGGCGACTTCGGGAATTCTTACGCATACAATCAGCCCGTTGGGGATATCATCCAAGAGCGTCTGCTTATGACCATAATCCTGGTTCTTGCCACAGCGCTATTCGCCTGGTCACTATCCATCCCAATCGGCATCTACACGGCAGTCCGACAGCACAGTGTAGGGGACTACACTGTGACATTCGTCGGGTTCTTGGGGCTGGCGGTTCCCGACTTCCTGCTCGCGCTCTGGCTGCTTTGGATCGCTTTCGTATACTTCCCTGACCACAGCATCGGCGGACTCTTCTCGCCAGAGTACATAGAGGCGTCGTGGAGCTTTGATCGAGTCGCCGATTTGCTGTCACACCTGTGGATATCGGTGATCGTGATTGGGACGGCGGGCACGGCGGGCCTCATCAGGGTCATGAGGGCCAATGTGTTGGACGAGTTGCACAAACCTTACGTTGTCACCGCCCGTTCGAAAGGTCTGGCCGAGTGGAAGCTGATCCTGAAGTACCCTGTTCGGCTCGCCCTCAATCCACTAGTGAGCACAGTGGGCTACTTGCTGCCGGCGTTGATGTCGGGCAGCGTCATCGTCTCGGTGGTGCTGAACCTGCCTACTGAAGGGCAATTACTACTTCAAGCTATTTTGAACGAGGACCTAATTTTGTCAGCCACAATAGTGCTGTTGCTAGGCACTTTTACCGTCATCGGGACCCTCATTTCGGACATCCTGCTGGGCATCCTGGACCCGCGAATTAGGGTGCATTAGTTGCTGTCAGCCCGAATAGCCGGTTGAGGTCGGGCATCCCTATATTCGCGTATCATCTCACTCTGGCGATAGTCAGCCGCTCAGGCCAGCTCCCTAGCTGCTACCCGCCGCATCCCATCCTACTTGCCCCCCTAGGCTATACTGCCCCCAGATACAGTCTCTTGCTGGGGTGATTCCGTTCAGGATGACAGGTTGTTGCGCCTCGAAGAGGCCCTTATATGTAAGTGCCGCTGCGCTCATTCCAACTAAAACGGAATCTTGTAGAATTCTGCACCTGGGAGGAGTGGGGGACTGGCTAGTCGCCCATGGTTGCAATTGACCAGTTCGCGAGCCGCTGTTTCATATCTCCTATCACCCGGCCGTATTTCGGGTTGCCGACCACGTTGGTTAACTCCCAAGGGTCGTTCACGAGGTCATACAGTTCGTCGCTATCGCCGTTGGGATCGTGGACGTATTTAAAGTCTTGCGTTCGCACCATCTTTCGATGACCTTCTGCCTCCCGCCAGAGCAGCGACTGGATCACGGTTTGATATCCATAGGGTTCCGGTAGCTTCTCTAGATCGGACGCGCGGAACGGTGGACCGCCTGCGCCGTACTCGGAAAACGCGGTGTCTCGAGGCGCCGTACTTGTAACAACAGGAAGCCCTTCGCCCTGCATGTCTCGTGGCACGTCTAGGCCCTGCAGAGCGAGCAATGTAGGCACGATGTCGATAGTGTTGACCATGCTTTCATCGACCGCACCGCTCGTGACATGGCCAGGCCAGGACAAGATCAGAGGTACGTTGACTAGGCAGTCGTAGAAGACTCCCCCCTTTACGGCCATTCCGTGCTCGCCCATGAAGTCGCCGTGGTCGGCGGTGAATACGACGATGGTGTTATCTCGCAGCCGCAGCCTTTCCAAGGCATCGAGAATCTGTCCGATTCCGTCGTCTAGGAACCTCACCATTGCGTAGTAGATCCCGACCATCTTCCTGACTTCGTTTTCGGGGTCGGTTTCCATTCCCAGCATTTGGTGGAGGACTCTGTTTCTTTCAGGTGCTCGGTCGTCGAACTCATTTGCACGCCATGGTGGGAGTTCGATGTGTTCTGGGGGGAACATCTCGGCGTAATGCCGCGGTGCTTCGTACGGCTCGTGCGGGTCGGGGAACGAGACCGACAGGGCGAATGGCTCGTTGCCGTGCTGTTCAAGAAAACGGACGGTCTGCGCGGCAACCAGTCCGGTGCCGTAGTCTTCAAGTGGGTAGTCGGTGACGGCATATGAGATGCGTGGCGTTTGCCATGGCATGTTGCGCCGAACGGCATGTGCTGCCTCGACACACTCCATCGGTCGCACCCACTGCATTCCCTTTGTGCTGCTGTCGGCAGGAAACCCCCTGCTGCCGATCTCACAGTACACGTCTAACAGATCGAGGTCATCCTTTTGATCGAAGCAGTTGTTCTTGCCTATGATGCCGCCCCGGTAGCCTGCCTGGTTCCATATGCGGAAAATGTGGTTGGCGCCGGCCGGCATCAGGGTGTTGTTGAGGCTCGTGCCGAGGGTGTGTGGAAACTTAGAGGCCATTACCGCTGTTCTCGCGGGCACGCACAGTGGGTGCGGGGTAAAGGCATTGCGGAACAGCACACCTTCGCTCGCAAGTCTAGATAGCGAAGGTGTCGGGCAGGCCCTGTCCCAGTACATCTGACTGGCCTTCGCCTTCATCTGGTCGGCCATGATGAAAATAACATTCGGCCTGTTCAAATCACACAGCCCATAACCCAGATTCTTTCGAGGGGTTTTGTGTTAGAGGGGACATCTTAATCCGGAATTCCTTTTTCAAATTGACTGGGCCTAAGGAACGCACCATGCTCAGCGAAAGCCATGGTAGTTTCACTCACGAAAGCTGTCAACAAGCCAAGTCCCAAGTTTTGTTTGACCCTGCGGGCAACACCGCTACCGTCAACATCAACGCCACAGCAACAGCCACACCGACTGCTGCACCAGAGTCAGTGGCAGAGGCAACCCCAACTCCCATTCCCAATATATGGGACTCCTAGCCGTTAGACTCTACCTCGCATAACCCTGCCTCTGTGGGCAGTATAGTCTAGGGCGAGTGGATGGGGAGTGGTCTTAGCAGGGGCGGAGGCGGCTCTGTTAAGCTTTTACCCTGTCGCTGTTCCGCCCTGGCCCAGTCCGACCAGCATACAGTCAATTCGTGGCCGTGTCCCTCGGCTGAGGCTCAGTGGTGAAAGGCTCTGCCTTTTCCCACGAGACGATGCGCCGCATGAGCGAAGGAGTCAGCGAACCCACCATTACGACCAGGCCCAGGCCGATGGCGGCGTTCAGTCCGACGGCGAAGCTCGGGCTGGTTCCGTTGGCCACCGCTCCGGTCATCAGCGTACCGAGGGGCAAACTGCCGATGGCGAGGCTTATGACCCCCAGTGCGCGGCCGCGCATCTCCTTTCGAGCGACCAGCATCACGATGGTTGGCTGCATGGTCCCGAAGCCCGCGGATCCGAGTCCGAGTATCAACATCAGTGGAAACGAGACGGCGTACCGGGAAGAAAAGGAGAATAGCAGCAGCCCGGTCATCGCCAGCATGGTGCCGGCGATGTAGACTCGCCCCTGGTGCCTGAGTCCACCAGCGGAGGCTATGGCCACCGCGCCGAAAATGGCCCCTATCCCCGGCGCGGACATCAGTATTCCCATCAGTCCGGGCCCGACTCCCAGGATGTCCCGCGCGATTACAGGCCCCATCTGCATGTAGGGGTAAAAAAACAGGTTCATTAGAAGCGTTATCAGGATGGTGGCCCGAATCGTTTCATGACCCCTGACGTAGCGGAACCCCTCTCCGAGGTTGCGAAACATTTCCGAGACTGAGCCAAGGAATCGCCGCCGCTGGCCGGCGGCCGGGGCCCCATACGGCGCGTTTGCGCCAGGATGGGTGTCGGCCGTTCGTTGTAGCGGCGCAGCCTGGTGGGGGAGCTTGAGGGATAGGGCCAGCGCCACCGCCGCGACGTAGAGCACGCTGACCACCACGTATCCGCCGGCGACGCTCGTCCACGCTATCAGCCCTCCCGCAAGGGCCGGAGCCACCATCCAGCTGAAGTGCATGCCCACCGACTCCAGCGCCATCCCATTGGTCACGAACGAGTCCCCCAGAAGGTCGTGGATCATGGAGCGGCGGGAGGGAGAGTCCAGCGCCCATCCGGTGCCAACTACGAGCATGATCACGTAGGCCTGCCAGAGATCCACAAGGTCGGCATGCAACAGCAGGGTAAAGGTCAGCGCGGCCACCAGGTTCACACTCTGGGTTGTTAGCAACAGCCGACGGCGGTCCACTTGGTCGGCCAGTAGCCCTCCAAAGACGCCCAGAAGTAGTGTTGGCGCGAAGTTGAAGGTCCCGACGAGGGCGACCAGGAACGGCGAGTCGGTCCGCTCCAAGACGAACCAGGCCAGCAGAGTCATCTGCATCATCTGAGACATGCTGGAGACTAGATTGCTCAGCCACAAGCGCCGATAACCCTGGTGACCGAAGGCGTGGAAAGTGCCGGGCGACCGGCTATCATGGGAATCTATGAAGTTCCGATTGCCCTATCAATCAGAAAATTCGCCTCTGGAAATGATGATCTCATTTTTTCTCCCTCAAATCTTCAAGCCTCTGAAGTCCCACTAACCGGTTACGATTATGGCATCCCCTAGGACATTGACGGCATCCCGTAGAAGACCGGTACTTCTTTTTCCATTCGTTCCGTCCCGTGGACCCGGTATTTCAAATCATTCATCGCATCTCCAGGTCATCCAACAACAAAGTAGGGGCTAACATATATCTATGCCCCCAGTTGTCTTCAATCCCCCAAGAGACTCCTAGCCGGCAGCAAAATATTTATCAGTGCTTTTCTGCGCGCCATACGAATGCTGGGGGAATATTGCCTAGCGCTAACCCGCAATATATTTTCTTGGCTGAATACGCGGTAATTACATTGTTCGGGACTGAGCATCGGGGGAGATAGGATACCTGCACAAATGAGCCACCAAGTCTAAGTAGTTTGAACGCTTCGCCACATATGGTTCGACGTAGTTGACCTCCCATTGCATTTAGAGGTACTCCAGACACTATTTCGTCAAATTCTTCAATCCCTAAGGGTCGTGAAATGGCTACAACGTCTTTCGCATTTCCGCAAATGACAGTTGCCTTGGGAAAGGAGTTTCGCAGGAGTGTAGTGAAGTCTGATGACTGCTCCAAGAGAACCAAATTTTCTTCGGGAACCCCTTTTTCTAGTAGTGCTCTAGTGAAAGAACCTGTACCCGGTCCAAGCTCAAGAATGGGTCCATTAGTATCTGCCTCGATATGCCGTACCATAAGCGAACTGAGCGTCGAGCTACTGGGGAATATGGCCCCCATTTGGAGTGGATGTCGTAGGTAGGCTTGAAGCCATATTTTATAACTCATCAATTTCTCTGCTGAACAGTATCTTTTTTCATATCACTCTGCGTCTGTGGGCAGTATAACGGAGGGGCAAGCGGGGAGGGGAGTGACACCGGTGGGGTGTTGAGGCTTAACAGAATGCGGCGCAGAGAAGTAGCGGAGTGCCCTCGATTCACCAGACGATAACTGGACAGGTTCTGGAGAGGCTGCAGCTACGTAAGTGCAGCGCTTAGGTTCAGATTACTCTTAATCAGTAGGTTCTCGGTTCAAGTCCGAGGCGGGTCACCAACCACCAACCGCATAACGAATGGCCTACTGGACATCCGGGAACCCCCGGTTCTTGCTATCGACATACCCAAATGGTCACGAAACTCTTCTGAGACCTCTTTTTCAGCTATCGTCAGGACCGATCCTTCCCGAACTCAATATCCTCGTCGATACGATACCGAACGAACGCGTTGACTGTTCACCGGGGGATGATCTGATGCACTCAGTGATATGGGTGGGATCAGGACACCTGCAACGTCGTTTCGTCTCTCCTGGCCCCCATAGCATCATGTCCTGAGGGTGCACAGAGGCCTTTCGCAGCTTCATCTCTACCCTCGGCGCGGTACCTCGCCTCTTCCGTCCGCATGGTCACTTCAGGATGGACTAGGTACACGGCGGGTCCCATGCCCGGGTCTGGGGAGGGCGACCTGAGGACTGAGTCCCAAGAAGATCATAGGAATCATAGGGCGTTTCGAGCTACCTGCGCCCACTGCGAAGATGCCGCCTGTTCCACCTTCACTATATCAATCGTTGAAGACGACTTTCCCGAGGCAGGGCCAACATCCATAGCGATCGGATCTGATGGCCTACCGGTGATCACGTACCATTCAAAAGTGGCGCACTGCAAAGAGGTGAAACGCAGCACTGACTGAGCGCTGCGCGCGCTTAGTGGGGTGGAGGTTGGGAGTGCGTTCGACGGGCAGCGTCCATACGCACATATGGGAAGCCGGATTATTGCAATGAGATTCAGGCTCGTCGGGAATCTTATTGGCAGCCGTCAGCGACGTGGTCAGGGCGTCTGTCCGATCTGGGTCCTCTTCTTAGCACCCAACGCAATGATGCCTTCGGGAGCGCCAGCCCATCCCCCAAAAAAGCACTTGTAGTGCTACATTACGCGGTCTAGGCGAGGGTTGGCGCTGATGCCCGGGATGCGGCCGCGTTTTGCCAATGGGCGGCCGTCTATCTCGTGGATGTCAGATTTGAATGGGTTGGGCTGCGCGGCGGCGATATAGTTGCCTACGCCGAAGGAAGTGACGGGCGCTCCGCTCTCGACGAACTCGCGTATGCGAGCCGCTGTGAAGCCGCCGCTGACCATGATCTCGACGTGTCGGAAGCCCGCTATATCAAGCCGTGCACGGATCTCCTTGACCAGATCGGGTGTCACTCCACCCCTCTCCGGCGGGGTGTCTAGCCTGATGCCCCGGAGCTTTTCTCGGAGACTATGCGCCACGTTCAGAGCCTCCTCGGCCTCGTCCTTGAACGTATCGACGAGGGCGACTCGGGGCACCTCTTGCGGCATGTGCCGGTCGAATGCTTGCATCGCCGCCACAGTATCGCCAATGACCAGGTTCAAAGGATGCGGCATGTTGCCTGCGGGGGTAACGCCCGCCAGCCGAGCGCCCTGGATGGTGGAGCAGGAGACGCAGCCTCCGGTGACGCTGGCATAGTCCATTTCAGCGGCGACATTGGGGTGCACGTTTCGGGCGCCTAGAGCGACAACCGGCGTGTCTCCGGCCGCGGTGACACACTCACGGGCAGCGGTAGCCCATCCCGTGGAATGGGCCATGGTGCCGCAGATGGCTGTCTCGTACAGGCCAAGCGCCCCGTAGGGAGCCTTGACCCTCAGGACCACTTCACCAGCGTCGATAGACTCGCCCTCGTCCAGGGTCCAGACCTCGCTGCCGGTCTCCGGCAGTATCCTGCTGAGCAGCGTCCGGGCTTCGTTGAGCCCGCACACGACGCCGCCCCTCTCGGCAGTGAACTCCATCGTGACGATGGGGTTGATGCCCTCGTTCCTGAGGATGGTGAGGGTGCGTTGGAGGTACACATCGGCGGTATCCCCGACAAGCACTGATCGTCTAATCTCGAAGTCGCCGTTTGCCATTTATTTTTACCCTTGAAATACTCGGCGCCGGGGGGGTCGGAGATCTGGGCGCAGCTACGATTAACGCCATCGGCCGGTGTTAGCTCCGGCTCCAGGAGGAGGCCACTATAGCCCGGCAAGGTATATTACCCCGCGCCTGCCCAAACATCAAGGCGACGGGCGCCTGTGGTAGCTATGGACCCCTGCAGTCATCACAGATCAACGGCGCTCGGAACCTCGTCAAGACCGTAGTAGTGATGCTCGACGCGGTCGTCGTAGACGCTGACGATGCGAATGCCAGATGGATCGTCTCCGAGAGGATAGCCAACCGGGCCGGAGATTACCACCTGCATCGGTCCGTCGAAGGAGATGGCGTTCTTGTGCCAGTGGCCGGCGAACACAGCTTCAACATTGTGCGAGCGCAGCAGTTCCAGCAGTGGCCCGCGTTGTGCACCAGGTATTGCCGCCGAGCTATCGGACTCCAAGGCGTACGTGCCGAACGGTGGGTGGTGCAGGAACAGCACCGTCCGTGCGATGCCCCGTCCCTGGGCCGCGGCGAGATCCTCTTGCAGTAGGTCCAATAGTCGTTCCCACTCGTCAGGGACCTCA
>JASLXL010000018.1 GCA_030740335.1 SAR202 cluster bacterium
AGAGAACATCTCGCCACCGCTGGAGTGGACAGGTATACCCGATGGTACACAGAGCATCGCCCTGCTCATGGACTCCGATCAGATCGTCCACGAACAGGCCCCGGACGCGCGCTGGGCCCATTGGCTGATCTGGAACCTACCTCCGGACACCGCGAGCCTGCCCGAACGGGTTGCAACCACCACGAAGTTGGCTGCCTTCGGTCCTGATACCCGTCAGGGCACCAACGACTACAAGGCTATCGGATACTCCGGACCCTGCCCGCTACCAGTTACGACAAGCAACATCGTCAAGCAGAAGATCGTTTTCGAGTACCTGTTCCGCGTGTACGCGCTGGACACCGTACTCGACCTGCCTGGCGGCGCTACGAAGGACGAATTCCTGCAGGCCATCGACGGCCACATCCTGTCAGGCGGAGTCATTCGGGGCGAGTTCGTCGCCAGCAAGCAGATGAACTAGCCCTTCGCCCCATGCGGTGCCCTCCAATTCAGGTCCGCGCTCACGAAGTTCCCACCTGCAACGTATCCGACAGGAGTAAAAGAATGCCCCCTGAGAGCCTTCACGGCGCCGCAGCAAGCCAGCGTA
Organism: SAR202 cluster bacterium; assembly: GCA_030740335.1. The sequence continues at coordinate 584 of JASLXL010000018.1, forward strand.
CCGACTAGGAGAGATGCCAGAGGCTTGTTCCTAACCATCTTGACCTCCTTCTAATCCCCACAACCACTGTTTGCTAGCTAATTAGTTATTGATTGGGGCTGAAAGTCTCGGCGTCCATCGCTTCAGCGGCGCAGTGAGTTGCGCAGATTATCTGGGTGGCTGCCCGGCCAGGATTCGAACCTGGGTCATGGGATCCAAAGTCCCGTGTGCTACCACTACACCACCGGGCAACGGCCATCAGTCCTGCGTCGGGTCGTCTCCTCTCAGCCGCCTGACGAGTTCGTAGGCGTTGACACCCCACCCGATTCCGAACACCTGGGGCGTGATCAGGCTGTGGTCCTGGGGGTTCCACATCCGCTGCTTCAACCGGGCGAGCGTCGGAAAACGGAAGTCGTAGGGCACGCCGATGAGCCGACCCGCGGGCTGCCTGGTGCGCACGGCGTACACGACGGCAGCCACCGTGAAGGCGGTCACCAGCGTTCGGAACAGATTGCGCATGCCTCTCCTTCGCCCACGGAGCTGTCACGGAGCTCCGTCGCCGGTCCAGCCGCCACGCAGCCCTTATGGCCTGTTTTGCAATCTGAGCCTATTGAATTGAGTTTAGCAGTGGCCCATACGAGGGTCAACGGTGGGAGCCCGTCTATGGTCTTTCGATTCTTGACGCGTGGGGAGGTCGTTCGGCGGGCTTCCTTCGATACGGCCCGATGGGGCATCTGGGGCTGCTCAGGTTGAGCGGATGGTGTGGGGTCCACAGGCTTGTCGGACACGGCGTATCTCGGCGAAGTGTTGAAAATCGATTGCCCTGGCGCCGTGCCGAGCGCCCGGCCGGGCCGAGTTTCATTTTGCCGAGCAAGCCGCAATCGCCTATACTTACGTATCTAACAACAGACATGGCAGACTGATCGCGACGTCTCCGGCGCGGGCGCCGGTCGCGCCTTGGGAGGGGGCCAAATGGAAGCTACCGTAGGTGTGAAAAGCATCGCAGAGCTGGCGACTAGGGTCAGAGACAACGTCCAGCGTGTAATCGTCGGCAAGAGCGAGGCCATCAACATCGCCCTGGTCGCGCTGCTGTGCCGGGGCCACATCCTGGTGGAGGACGTGCCGGGCATCGGCAAGACCACGTTGTCGAAGGCGCTG
>JASLXL010000019.1 GCA_030740335.1 SAR202 cluster bacterium
GCGTCGTCGGAATCCATGATCACCGTGATCCCGGACCCATGATTCCTTTGGACGGTGTTGCGTTCCAGTATGTTGCTGTGCGAGTTCTCTTTCACGAGTATTCCGCAACCGCCCCATGGACCCATTCCGTTACCAAAGATATCGTTCTCCGCCACGGTATTATCGCGAGATCCATATTCGCTCGTAATGCCGAACAGCCCTGTTGCCCCCCGTATGCCGATGCCACACCAACCGTTGCGCCGGCTGATGTTGTGCTTCACTAACACTTCGCTCGTGTGATACAGACCGATTCCGTGTTTCGCACTATCGCTGGCAGTATTGCCAGTCACTATGGCCGTCGCGAGTTCTTCCAACTCAATGCCATTGTCGTCCACTCCTCCAACGGTGTTGCCATCAATCAGTATCCCATCGGTTCTGTAGACCTGAATTCCACGTGAGACACTGCCGAATACCCGGTTGTTGATGATGACAACCTGAAGGGAATTCTGCACGCTGATTCCCACTCCAGATACACCTTCTATATGGGCGCCTTCGATCCTACAATTGGCCACGTTTCCCAGGGAAATCCCATCATGCATGTGGTCCTGAGTTCCGTCTCCTACTATACTGAGATTCCGGATGACCAGATGGCTCTGGGTACCTTCTATCTTTATGCCGTGATTCTTACTGGTAGAGATCACCCAGCCCTCGATAATGAAGGGGTCGTCCGCTGTCCCAGTACCAGCGGTGACCCCGTTCTGGACCGTGAATTGGTCGTCTCCGCTTATGAAGATGGGACTGTGAGGGTTACCGGCCGGTGGTTCCACCACGCCCAACAGGGTCACGCTCGTGCCCGCGATACTGCTATCGCCAGGGAAGAACGCCGTGATCGTCACCGCCGTTCGGCTCGGCACAAGGGGAGCGATGTAACGGACCATTGCCCGACCATCGCGGTCGGTTTCGCTCGCAATTGCATCGAAGCCGCCGTAGTCTGCTGACCAGGTCACAGGTTGCCCAGCCATGGGTGATCCGGCTGACGTCAGGCCTGCCTCAAGATCAAGGGTATCGCCGGCTTGGAGCTCGAACTGCTGTGGCTCAGCCGTCAGGGTTGCCCCTATTCGGCTGGCAAGAACAGGATCTTCGAGGATGTGGAGATCTGCGCTGTTGCCGGTGGCCGCTGCAAACCGGCCGTCGGACGATAGCGAGAGCGTCTGTGGCCGAGTCCCTGTATCGTAGCTCCACAAGGGAAGTCCGCTCGAAGCAGAAAACAGGTACAGCCTGCCCACCTGGCTACCTGCGGCTACGCGGTTTCCGTCCGCCGAGATTGCCACCGTATAGACTGGCCCTCCTGTTTGAAAGGCCCAAGTAGGGTTCCCATCCTCGCCCGAGAACATGTACACGTGCCCGTCTCTTCCCCCTGCGACCAGATGTGCTCCTCCTTCGGAAATCGCAACGGAATAGATATCTTGGGACTCCTGGTGAATCCAGATCGGTGTACCGTCCAGACCCGACAGTAGGAATATCCGCCCAGCATAATCACCTGCGGCGACATACGAGCCATCCGCGGAGATGTCTATGGACGAAACCCACTCGGACATATCGGGAGGGGTGTAGCCCCACAGTGGAACGGCGTTTGACCGAGAGAACAAGAAAACCGATGGTGCCCCTCCCTCGGGCTCGGTCCCGGCGGCAATATAAGCACCGTCATCTGAGACGGCCACAGGATGGTTCACGGCTCCCGCGCTCCCTACAGCTTGCGCCCATAATAGAGTGCCGTCGTCCATGGAGAACAGTCGGACCATACCGTCCTGACCTTGAGTGGCGACGAAACCTCCAAGCACCGAAACCACTACGGACACAATCCTACGCTCAGTTTGTTGACTCCAGAGGGGCGTCATGCTCGAACGCTCGAACAAAGCAATCCAGCCCGCCCCGGGAGGATTGCGGTCTTCTCCTCCCGCTGCGACATACCGGCCGTCATTGGAGATGTCAATCGAGTCGGTGCTGAACCCGCCGACGGGCCACCGGTGTACGATTTCTTTGCTCGATCGTGCAAGTAGGCAGATCGCGTTGCCCCCCGAGGCTGCAACATAGCTGCCGTCGGATGAGACAGCGACCGCGCCGCCTCCGCACTCACCCGTTGGAAATCTCCACACTCCATGGGGCGTTGGGCTGGGCGGTGGAACCGGCGACGATGTTGGCCGGTCGATTGGTGGGTGGGTGGGTGACGCGGTAGGCGAGCGGGTAGTTGGTGAAGACGCTGTCGCGATTGGTGTGGCTGAAGGCGTGACCGTCATGACCGGCGTGAGAGTGGGGCGAGTTGATGATGTAGGTGTCGACGTTTGAGTCGTCGGAGGCACTGTAGATGTGGGAGTAGGTGTGGAAAGCACCACAGTGGGTGTTACTTCGGCGGCCTTCGCTCTTACCGTAGGCCGAGCCTCAGTTGGACTGGGCTTAGGAATGGGTGTGTTTGTTGGTCCTAGCTTCGGAGTTTCCTTCGTGGGCGAAGGCTCAACTTCTACTTTAGCCACCACTTTGGCCTCAGGGGGCGGGGTATCAACTATCTGACTTTCCCCACCACAAGCTACCAGCAGCAACATAAATGCTGACGGGAGAAGGAATGATATTGTGAGCTTGAGATTAATCTCTATACCCCCCCACTTGTACCTAATCCCCCATGGGACTCCTAGCCGTTAGGCACCACCCCGCATGACCCTGCCTCTGGGGGCAGTATAGCCTAGGGGGCAAGGACTCCAGAGGAGTCTTACCGATAGAAGGTCTGAGAGTCTGAGGGCATTTCGGATGGGCACGGCCCGCTGCCAAAGGCCGCAGTCAT
>JASLXL010000020.1 GCA_030740335.1 SAR202 cluster bacterium
ATGGGCCACCAGGTAGTAGTGCACCCACTCGTGGGCCGACGTTTGCAGCGTCCCTCGAAGATCACCAGCGCTGCCTACTATGGCTGGGAATGTGGCCACTCCACCAATGTCCAACACCAGCGCGGATAGATCATCACTGTCCAGTAGAGCGCTCTCCACGGCCTCACGCTCGGACGTGGTGATATCCACCGACACTAACGCCTCGTGGGAGCGTATGATCCGGTCTCTGGGTGACGTGATGAGAACTCGAGGCGGCTCATCCAACCTTATGTCGACTGGCGGATAATCGAAGGGCCCCCAGGAACCGATATCCAGGTCACTGAGCACTCCGCTGATGGCCGACTCAATGACCTCCTCGACCGCCCCACGCATACGACCGCGTATACTATCCACATCCGCCAGGCCGTCCTCCGCACTTTCCAGAGCGCCAGCGTCTCCGGTAGCCACAGCCATGTCTATCTCGCCACGCAGACGACGGGCCTCTACGCCTAGCCGGAGGTACTCCTCAGCCAGATCACGTCCTGTCAGAACCGTGTCCTCCTTCCACGGCAGATACGTACCGAGCCGGTGAGTCCACTTGCTGAGGAGGTTGCGCGCCTCCCAGGCAACGAGGCTGTAGTGGTGCTCTAATGCAGCCTCCTCAGCCGGGTTCAGCCTTGGATCGTCCCCCGCAAGCAGTACGGGCAGAAGTAGCGCGAGAAGAAGGTAACTGAATATCCGAGCCACAATACGTGCGATGGCACTACTCCGTAATACCTAGTTAGGATGAACGGGGCCTTGGTCACATGATAGCCCACAGCCATAATCTGGCACATCCTGCTAACATGCTGATCCCGTAGAATGGATGGGCCCAATTCGCGGTGGGCCAATAGGGTGTGTCGTATGAAATTTGGCATCGTCGGTGCAGGAGTTTTTGGAATCGCCGCTGCCATAGAACTTGCCGAGCGTGGCCACGAGGTTACGGTGTTCGAACGTGGCTCTATCCCCTCGGCACCGGCAAGCTCCACGGACGTCTCGAAGGTGATTAGACGCTGGGCTTATGCCGACAATGAGACATAAGTCGAACTAGTCGAGCGCGCCGCCATTAACTGGGCGCGATGGCAGCAGGAATTCGAGTCCCCTGTCTATCACAAGGTCGGACAGGTGCGGGCCCTGCCCGACTGGGGTCCGGAGAGTCCTATGCGCCGAAGCATCGAGTACCTGCAAGGCCGCGGAGCAAGCATCGAAATCTTGACCACGGCACAGGCACGAAAGCGTTTCCCACGGCTAGTTGTGCTGGACTCTGATACCCATGTCTACGATCGATGGGCAGGGTACGTGGAGTCCGGGTTGGCGGTTGAGTATATGGCCCGTATGGCAAGAGACCGTGGCGTCCGCATTCTGTCCAACACAGGTGTTCGGTCGGTAGACGAAAGCCCCGAAAGCTCCCTGATGATGCTTGATGACGGAACCGAGCATACATTCGACCGAATCGTGGTCGCCACAGGTGCATGGGTCGGAAAGCTAGTGCCGGAGCTGATCCAGGGCCTCACTATCACCCGGCAACAGATGGTGATTATCGAGCCGGATCGCCCGGAGTTTTTCGCCCCTGGTGCCATGGGTGTGTGGTCTATTGAGGTGGCAAGTGGACAGTGGTATGGCTTCCCCCTACTCAGGTCTGGCTACGTCAAGGTGGCCGACGATGCAACGGGGGAGCAGATCGACCCCGACGTCGACCGAGGCGGAACACCGGAATTCGCCCGGCGGGCAATGAGTTTCCTTCGCGAACGAGTCCCCGAATTGGGCGCAGGAAGACTGGTTACGGGGCATACATGCCTTTATACCAATACCCCCGACGACCACTTCGTCATCGACTGGGCCCCCGGTTCGAGCCGTGTGCTGGTTGCGGGATGCGGCACGAGCCACGGCTTCAAATTCGGCAGTTCCATCGGTCCGGTGATAGCAGATGCCCTTGAGGACAGGGACAATCCCCTGGGGAGGTTGTTCAGGTTAGGAGACCGGTTTTCGGGCCGCGCCGCAGTACGGGACCCGCGCGACAAGGGATTCATACATTCTGCTGGTTAACCCTGCGCCTGAAGGACGAAGGAAGGGGTGTGGAGAGGGCAACGTCCATTTGCCGGGTGTGTGGGGGTGTCACTAACATGTACAAATGTTTCCCCTCTTTTCGAGAGGAAAGGCGAGTGAAATGGCCGAGAGCGGTTCTCAGAGACCCTGGCGGAAGAGCCCCAGGAAGCGGTCTTGATAGGCGTCGAAGAGGCCCCAGCGATCTAACTCCCGCTTCAGAATGTCTGGGTTCGCACCCTGGCGCACCTCTAGGAAGAGCCGGTCGATCGCCTGAACTGCCGCTGCTGGCACACCGCCGAGGGCGATCTGGGGCTCCAACAGCCCACGCGATTGAAACTCCCTGACATTGCCAGTCATTGAGGACGACGTGAATTCATATATGAACTTCAGAAGCGCGATGTCCCATAGTTCGTCAACACCAACCATCACCACGGCCAGGTCCTCTTGGCGACCATCAAGGTCGCCGCTGATCTTGTGGGCAATCTCGCTGGGAGTGCCGCCCACGATGTCCATCTCCCCCGCTTCATTTTTGTACTGGTAGAGGATGCCGGGGCTGTTTGGACCGGACTCTCGGGAAATCTCGTTGAAGTAATCGTATGCCTCGGGACTGAACCCGGACAGATTCAGGGCGTAGGTGGGCGTAACCACCGTTGGGCGGTCCGCTCGCACTCTGCCAGTGCGCACGACCCCTTCATGCTTGGCATCATCATTCTCGCGGTATATGGGCTCGGTGACCACGTAGTAGGAGATATTGGTCGACCCGAATGTCGCGAGGTTCTGCTTCGGATACCTGACGACCCAGGTCTGCTCGATCGCCCGTCTATAGTCCCGCTCGCTTTCAAACGGCAATGGAACATGCCTCCTAAGATCACTCCACTATTGTGCGCCACAATAGTATCTGATGCTAGCGGCGGTCAGAGGAGAGTGTCAAGTGTAGAACCCCTGGGATGGCCTCGTAGCGGTGTTATAATCGCGCTGCTCACTCGGCGCTCAGAAGGTCCATGACTCGGCACGATATCATACCATGCACGTAGCAGTTTGCAAGCTTACACTGAGACTTCCCGAGAACCATGATCTCAAGGGGAAGAGGCGTGCGATCGGGTCCATCTGCTCCAAGGTCCGTAACAAATTCAACGTGTCCATAGCCGAGGTTGGAGACAACGATGCGTGGCAGATGGCGATCCTCGGCATCACATGCACCAGCAACGATGCGGCGCGTGCCGACAACATGGTCTCCGCCGTCGTAGACTTCATTGCTAGCGGTCGCGAAGACGTGGAAATCATGGACCAGGAGCAGGAGATCATCGCGGGCTTCTGACGCGACGATCCCTCCACTCGATTCAAGGACGCCTGCAATGGACGTCACCGCCTTTCTACACGATGTGAGGTCCCGTCACTGGTATGAGGGCCAGGCCATCCACCGGGAAGACATCCCGGTCCGGTCTGCTCGATACTCGGAGTTGGCCTCGCCCCTGGCCAGTCCACTTGAGGCGTCGCTGGAGGCTGCAGGAATTGTGAACCTGTACTCCCATCAGGCCGAGGCGGTGGACGCGATCCGGGGCGGCGAAAACGTTATCGTGGCCACACCCGCCGCCTCTGGCAAGAGCCTGTGTTACCACCTGCCAGTCCTCGATACCTTGCTCTCAGACCGATCAGCGACCGCGCTGTTCTTGTTTCCGACCAAGGCGCTCGCGCAGGACCAGTCCAGCGCCCTCGACCGACTGGTCCCAGAGGGCAGTCGTCTCCGCCATGCCATTTTCGACGGCGACACCCCTACCGACGACAGGGCCGGTATCCGTCGCAGCGCCAAAATAGTCCTCACCAATCCCGACATGCTCCACTCCGGAATGCTGCCCAACCACGGGCAGTGGCACCGGCTGTTGCAAGGCCTGCGATACGTCGTGGTGGACGAGGCCCACATGTACCGCGGGGTGTTCGGGTCACACGTCGCCAATGTTCTGCGCCGCCTGCGCCGACTGTGCAAACGGCTTGGAACTGAACCGCACTTCATTCTGTCCTCAGCGACCATCTCCAATCCCCGCGAACACGCCGAGGGGCTGACCGGCGTGCCTTTCCGGGTTATCGACGACGACGGGGCACCCTTTGGCGGCAAGGATTTCGTGTTCTGGAACCCACCCATGATCGACATCGCCGAGGGTAGCCGCCAGAGCACGAATCACGAGAGCTCATTGCTGATGGAAGAGCTCATGATGCGCAAGATCCGTACGCTAGCCTTCGTCCGAAGCAGGCGCATGGCCGAACTGCTGTATGTCGCTACACGCAACAAGCTGCGCGAATCGAGCCCAATGAAGGCAAGTAGGCTTTCCCCGTACAGGGCAAGCTACCTGCCCGAGGACCGGCGCCAGATCGAGCGCGACCTCTTCACAGGCAAGCTTCTAGGGCTCACTACCACCAATGCCATGGAGCTGGGCATCGATGTCGGCGACCTGGACGCGACTCTGATCAGTGGCTACCCAGGCAGCATCTCCAGCGTCTGGCAGCAGGCGGGGCGCAGTGGGCGGCGAGGCACGCGTTCTCTGTCTGTACTGGTGGCCTTCGACAATCCGTTGGACCAGTACTTTATGCGCCATCCCGACACTTTCTTCGGCAAGGCCCATGAGAGCGCCCGCATATCTCCTACTAACCCCTACGTCCTGAAACCGCACCTGCTTTGCGCCGCCTACGAAGCACCGCTGACCGCCGCAGACTCCGAGCTGTTCGACATCGAATTGACTGAACTGGCGCAGGAACTGGAACAGGACGGTTTCCTGCACACACGGCACGGCAGATGGCACCTCGACCCTGAGACAACATATCCGGCTCAGCAGGTTAGCCTACGCTCCACATCCTCCGATCACTACACCCTGGCCGAAAACGAGAGTGGGGTAGTTCTCGAGACCGTCGATGAGAGGTCGGCCTTCTCTCAACTATTCCCGGGGGCGATATACCTGCACAAAGGTGATTCCTATCTGATAACAGAGCTGGATGTAGAGGCCCAGATCGCGTTTGGCTCCCGCACCGACGTTCCCTACTACACAGAAGTGCGAGAGCTGACCATTACACGCATCCTGAATACCTACAACACCAGGCCCGCAGGCAACACAACGGTCTATCTCGGCGATGTGTCGGTAACGACGACGGTGGTCGGATTCCAGCGCCGGGCCAGCCTGACCAGAAAAGAGCTGGGGGAGGAGCATGTGGACCTGCCCCCACAGCGAATCGATACCGTTTCGCTGTGGTTCGACGTTCCGCCCGACACCCTGGCATACATAGCAGACGAGAAGATGGACCTGGCGGGCGGCCTCCACGCCGTCGAGCACGCCACCATCGGCATCCTGCCATTGTTCGCGCTGTGCGACCGAAACGACATCGGGGGCATATCGACGCCGCTTCACCCGGACACTGGCAGGCCCCAGGTGTTCATACACGACGGCCATCCAGGCGGGGTCGGCATCAGCGAGCACGGGTATAAGGTGATCGAGGAGTTGTGGCAGGCGACGCTGGACGTAGTGTCGGCCTGCCCGTGCAAGTCCGGATGTCCGAGCTGCATCCACTCGCCCAAATGTGGCAACAACAACAACCCGCTCGATAAGCGCGTGGCCGTACTGATACTGCGATCAGTACTAGGCTTAGAGGGCGCAACTTGATGCCGATCAGCCCTGAAAAAGAAGAAAATATTGGGGTAATTTGAGAGACACCCTCAGGCTACCGGCATAGGAGATGTGCCCCTCTGCACACCCCCTCCAGAACCGCTCATCCTGAGCTTGTCGAAGGATCCGCCCGCTCCCTTACCCTGCGAAGTACTCGTACACGGCCTGAGAAACCCTGGCGAGCTGCCTGTCTATCTCCTTGCCGGCCGTAACCTCCCGGGACATGATCGCAATGGCGTAGGGCCCCGACGGCGCGTACACAATTCCCACGTCGCAGCGCACTCCCGTGACACCGCCTGTCTTGTGTCCGGTCTTCGTGCCTGGCGGCAAGTAGTGGGGGATGATTGTGCCGAGTTGCTGGCGATCAAGGATGTCCAACACGGCCTCTCTCGATGAGGCTGAAAGGATGTCACCGCGATAGATCATGTCCAGCAACCGGACCATATCGGACGGCGACGATACGTCGGAGTGCTCCAGCGACAGGCCGTCGGAGCCCTCTATGACAATTGACCTAGCCAGTCGGTCCATGACCTGTTGGTTCGCCTCCGCAATGTCATCTGTATCGATGCCGTACATGCTATATAGAAGCTCGCGGCACGACATCGGGATGCTGGTGCTAGTAAGGCCCAAGTCCCACATAGTCTGCTTGAGGTTGTCGCGCCCAACCAGGTCGTATAAGAGGTCCGTAGCCGTGTTGTCGCTGATGATGATCATAAGCACAGCCAAATCGTGTACAGCCGGGCTCAGGCCGTTCGCCATCTCCTTCAAGACGCCGCTGCCAGGGGCACGCAGCCGGTCGGTCAGATCGACGCGGGAATTCGGGTTCACCGTTCCGCCGTCGACCTGACGGTACAACTCGACCAGGAGTGGCACTTTGAAGGTACTGGCCGTGAAGTACAGGTCGTCCGCCTGGTAGCGGATCTCCTCGGCGGTCACCAGGTGTCTGGCAGATACTCCTACGTTGGCCTGTACCTCGGCTATCGCTGATTCGATTGTCATGTCGCGAACCTCGAAGGGAAATTGGGTCGCAAATGGAGGCGGACCTCTCCGCACTCACCGATAAAAAGGGGTCACGACGATTGTAGCACCGGGACATAGCGTGACATAATCACGCCTGTGAAACAAAAGCACGGAGAGAGCCATGCCGTCCACACCCCTGACCGAGGCCGATCTGAAGTCCGCGCTTCCGGACATGTCCACTACCCGCGTCGTCAAGGACGCGAGCGACCCCATTGAGATATTTCGCGATGCCCAGGGCATTCCCCATGTTCGAGCACGCTCGTACCACGATGCCTTTTTCGGCCAGGCGTTCGCCGCGTCCCAGGACCGGCTCTGGCACATGGAGCACGATCGCAGGCTGGCCTATGGCCGCTGGGCCGAGATCGTGGGCGAGTCTGGAGTTGAACAGGACGTCCTGATGCGACGCATGCGAATAAGGGCATCGGTCGAGGCAGACTACGAAGCCCTAAGTCTGGCCGCGAAGTCGATGTTGGACGCCTATGCCTCAGGGGTAAATGCTTTCATTAACGGGCCAGACCCACTTCCGGTCGAGTACGTAATGGTGGAGACGGCCCCTGAACCGTGGCAGCCCTGGGATTGCCTTGCAGTCTTCAAGGCAAGGCATATCCTCATGGGGGTCTACGAAGGAAAGCTCTGGCGGGCCCGCCTGATCAACGAACTGGGCGTCCGGGCGGCGGCGGAAATACTGCCTGCGTATCCGCAGGGCAATCTGCAAATCACGCCGCCTGGCACGGAGTACAGTGGCGACGACTGGGCGGCTCTCGTCCAGCTTAGCGCAGGTGCAGAGTACGCCAGTTGGCTCAAGAACGTTGAGAGCGGAAGCAATAGCTGGCTGCTTTCGGGCTCTCGGACCGCCTCGGGCAAGCCGCTCCTTGCGGGCGACCCACACCGAGGTCTGGACACACCGAACGTCTACTATCAGAACCACGTCGCGTGTCCCGAGTTCGATGCCATCGGACTGTCGTTTCCCGGCTGCCCAGGATTCCCTCACTTCGGCCACAACGAACATGTGGCCTGGTGTGTCACGCACGCCCAGGCCGACTATCAGGACGTCTACCTCGAAAAATTCGAGGCCGGCTCGCCGTCGACCTACGAGTTCCAGGGCGAGTCACTGGAGGTGGGTCAAAAACACGAGGTTATCGCGGTCCGTGGCAGCTCTCCTGTCGAGATCGAAACGATCTGGACCCACCACGGCCCAATCATCGCCGGCAACCCAGCCTCAGGCTATGGCATAGCTCTGAAGTACACAGCCCTGGACGGGCCCAACAAGTGGTCTGAGTGCCTGCCTCGGATGCTCAGGGCGCGGTCGGTCGATGACATGGACGAGGCCATGAGGAGCTGGGTCGACCCGTCCAATAACTTCATGTTCGCCGACACCCAGGGCGACATCGAATATCTAAACAGAGGGCGCCTGCCGGTGCGGCCCGAGCTGAATGCGTGGCTTCCGGTGCCGGGATGGAGTGGCGACTACGAGTGGAATGGCTCGGTTCCGTTCGACGAGTTGGTGAGGTCCCGGAATCCGAGCGCAGGCTATATCGTCACCGCCAACAACCGGATCGCTGGCGACGACTATCCACACTACATCGCCCTGCACTACTCGCCGGACTACCGCGCCCGCCGCATCAAGGACCGCCTAGAAGTGCTGGACGGGGCTACTGTGGACGACATGGCGGCGGTCCACACGGAGGCCGTCTCGATTCCTGCGCAGGTCTACACCGCTCTGCTCGTCAGAGTAACGCCCGGAGACAAGGCATCCGCACTGGCGTTGGAAAAGTTGAAGGGCTGGGACGGTAGCATGGCCGCTAATGAAATTGCCCCCACCGTATACAGTGCCTTCAGACTCAGCCTCGAACGCACATTGATCAATCACAATCTGAAAGATCTCGCCAACGACGCGCTATCGGCTTCCGGTCGGGGCGCGCCGATGCATGTCGCTCAACTCCATGCCCGGTTCACAGCTGCCGCCCAAAACGGCGACACGTCAGTACTGCCACCGAACACCGATTGGAACTTGGCTCTGTCAATGGCACTGACCGAGGGCGTTGCGTTTCTACAACAAGAGTACGGGGAGGATATGGATTCCTGGGAGTGGGGCAAGGTACACACGACGAACCCCAAACACACACTATCGGTCGCCTTCCCGGAATCAGCACTGCTATTGGACCCGCCAGTTGTACCAATGTCGGGCGATGGTGACACACCGCACTCGGCTGGATACGATGCCTCCGAGCCCTTCGACGTTACCGGAACATCCGTGGCTCGCTACGTCTTCGACCTCAAAGACTGGTCGCGATCCCGATGGATAACTCCGCTGGGCTCGTCCGGCCATCCCGGCAGCCCCCACTACACCGATCAGGTAACCGCGTGGGGCCAACGTGACCTAGTCCCAATGCTCTACGACTGGGACAGGATCGAGGCAGAGGCAGAGAGCAGACAGCAGCTGTGTACTGGAGGATAGAGGCTGGGGAGGGGTTGGGGGCTGGATGAAGCGCAGGAGAGAGCCCAACGTGACTGTTCGCAACTACAAGGATTTGCGCATTTGGCAGCTTGGTATGAACATAGTTGAGTCGGTGTACGAGGCGACGCGAGGATTTCCGCAAGACCGCAAGAAAAGATGCATGGGCTGACCAGCCAATTACGAAGGGCAGATATGTCGATCCCGTCGAACATTGCCAAATGTCACACCCGACAGCACAGTTCGAAGTACCTTCAGTACCTTGCAATCGATCAGGCTTCGCTTACAGAGGTAGAAACTAACATCGAGATTTATGTTCGTCTAAAATAGGTATCTATAGACGGGCTCCCTGAGCTAACTTCTCGCCTGGACTTTTTAGGAAAACAGTTACGTGCCTTAAGAAAAGCGGTATCGAGGTGACCTGACCAGCCCCAGTTCCCAACCCCTAGACCCCAATTCCTGGAGGCTCCATTGACTTACCAAGGCTCTTACCAACAGTACGACGTAGTCCGGCAGACCGACGTCATGATCCCAATGCGTGATGCTGTTCGGCTCGCGACGGATCTGTATATGCCGGCCGTAGATGGCAAGGTAGCCGCAGGGAAATTCCCCACCGTGCTTGTCCGCACACCCTATAACAAGGTGGCAGAGAGCGCCGTTCGCGACGCAAAGTTCCTTGCGCGCCGGGGATATGTGTGTGCACTGCAGGACGTGCGAGGACGTTTCGCCTCGGAGGGCGAGTGGTACGCCTTTGCGAAGGAGGCTCCCGATGGCTACGACACCGTAGAGTGGCTTGGGACCCAGCCCTGGAGCGATGGCAAGGTCGGCACCATGGGCGACTCCTACGCTGGCAGCGACCAGGCTGCCTTGGCCACTATGGACCCACCACACCTTTCGACAATGATTGTCGCGGTTGGCGCTTCCAACTACTACCACAGCTCAATGCGACAGAACGGAACTGTGGAGCAGCGGTTCCTGATCTATGCATTCCGAATGGCGACCACGAGCAAGGAGGCGGAGGCGGACCCCGGCCTCAAGGCCGCCCTGCTGGAGGCGTTCGAGCAACACATGGGAGAGTACATAGAGCACTACCCGTTGCGTGAAGGATCCACCGTGCTCAGCAGGATCCCTTCGTATGAGAAGTGGGCCATCGACATCCAGACCCACGGCGAATACGACGACTACTGGAAGCAGCGTGGCTACGCGATCTCCGAGTATTACGACGAACACGCCGACGTACCGACGCTGTATCTGGGAGGGTGGTACGACTCCTACGCCCGCAACACCTGCGAGAGCTACATCGCCCTGAGCAAGACCAAGAAGTCCCCCCAACATCTACTGATGGGACCATGGACCCACGGCAAGTACGAGGTCCCGTTTGCCGGAGAACTGTTCTTCGGGACCCAATCACCGATCAACTACCTGGATCTGAAACTGGCATGGTTCGATGAGCACCTCAAGGGTCTAAATACCGAGGTGGGAGAGTGGTCGCCCGTAAGGATCTTCACCATGGGTACGGACGATGGCAAACCCGGTATCCCAGGGTCACCAAAGGTCGGCGGCGACTACCTGGGGCACCTCAACCACGGGGGCTACTGGCGTAACGAGCCCGATTGGCCCCTGCCGGAAACAAATCTTACGCCGTATTACCTCCACGGCGACGGCTCTCTTTCGACACTGAGACCTGGTTCAGGCAACGACGAGACAACCGAATTCACGTACGACCCCAGTGACCCAGTGCCAACGATTGGCGGCGGCATTTCGGCGGCGGACGACTTCCTGCCCGCCGGGGGCTTCGACCAGCGGGGCCGGCCCGACCTCTTCGGAGCCCAGGACACGTTGCCCCTCAACGTGCGTGGCGATGTGCTCACGTTCCAAACGGCGCCCCTGGACGAAGACTTCGAGGTGACCGGGCCCATCACGATGCGTCTCTGGGCATCGTCATCCGCGGTAGACACCGATTTCACGGCGAAGCTGATAGACGTCTATCCCGGGGGTAAGGACCACCCCGAGGGGCTGGCCATGAACATCACGGATTCCATCCTTAGGGCCAGGTATCGCAACGGCTGGGACAGCCCCGAATTGATGACGCCAGGGGAGGCGTACGAGCTAGTCTTCGAACTATTTCCGACGTCCAACGTGTTCAGGAAAGGGCATCGCGTGCGCGTGGACATTAGCAGCAGCAACTGGCCGCGCTTCGACGTCAATCCAAACACGGGTGGCCCCCTGGGCCGCGACCGGGTATACAAAACAGCGCACCAGACCATCCATCATGGGCAAACTCGCGCCTCCCACATCGTGCTTCCACTGCAAGGTAAGAAGGCTGGACGCTAGGGTCTGGTAGGAGCCAGGAAGGGTATGGGAAACGAGAGATGGCCTCGCTGAGTCGCGTAATATGG